>CAYUZD010000046.1:0-4246 GCA_964449475.1 uncultured Nitrospirales bacterium | reverse complement strand
TGGAACGGCTACCTGAACGGCACGTGGCTCGGCGCGCACGCGGCGGACTACACCGCGGACTGGATGCAGCGCCCGGCGTTCCTTGCGGGACTGGTCCTGTTCTTCGCGGGCATGGCGATCAACGTCTGGTCCGACGAAATCCTGTTGCGCCTGCGCGACGGCGGCGGGAACGGCTACAAAATCCCGCAGGGCGGATTCTACCGTTGGGTGTCGTGCCCCAACTACCTCGGCGAACTCATCGAGTGGACCGGCTGGGCGATGATGGCGTGGTCCCCGGCCGCGCTCGTCTTCATCGTGTGGACCGCGGCGAACCTCGTGCCCCGCGCGCGCAGCAATCACCGCTGGTACCAAGAGCAATTCAGCGGCTACCCGCGTGATCGAAAGGCGATTTTCCCGTTCGTGTACTGAGCCGCCGTGGGATTAGACCGACAGCTCTTCCTTGCAGAGGTCCCACCACATCGGGACGCGTTCGCCGAGGCCGAGGCCTTCGAGGTAGACCATGTCGAGTTCGGCCTTGCCGTATTCGTCGTCCGTGCCCTCGGCCTCTTCGCAGAAGTAATTCGCCGAATGGACCGCGGTGAGCGGCGAAAACGCGTCGTCTTCCTTGAACGTGTAGATGTCGTGTTCGTCGCCGGAAGGGAAGAAGTGATGGCTGATGGCCTTGACCACATTGTCGTGCAGGCCCCACAAGTCGAGCAGGTACGCCCCGATTTCCGCGTGCGTCACGCCCAGTGTCTTGCGTTCCGCCTGGTAGAGCGTCGTTCCGCTCTTGCGCGCGCAATCGAGTACGGCCTCGAAGTCCTTCGGCAGTTTGGTGGCCAGGATCAACAGCCCGATGTCATGCAGCAGGCCCGCGGTGTAACTCGCATCGACCACCGGCTTCTCCGCACCCTCGAATTCGGCGATTCGCTTGGAGTACTCGCCCACCGTCAGGCCGTGCTGCCACAGCGCGTCAATGTCGAACTGCTCCGACATCGCGTCGCCCGACACCTTCTCGAAAAGTTCCGCTGCGAGCACGAAACTCTTGAGGTTTTCGATTCCGATCATGTGCGTCGCGTAGACGATGTCGGTCACGCGGTTAAGCGGATTGGTCGAGGTGTTCGCTACCTTGAGCACCTTCGCCGTCATCCCGGGGTCCTTGGACACGATCTCCGCGACCCGCGCGATCGACGGCGTCGGCGAGTTGATCTCGTCCATGATGCGCCAGTACAACACCGGCACCGACGGCAGCGTGCCCATCTGCATCAGCGACAGCTTGACCGGCGAGTGCTCCATGCGGCGGCGTAGCGTAAACGCGCGCGCGAGCACGCTGCGGAAGTGGTCCGGGTCGCACGGCTTCGACACGATCTGGTGCGCGATGCCCGCGGCATCCGCCAGGTCGTCGGCGTTCAGGTTGCCGGAGAGCACGATCCGGATGATTTCGGGATCGATTTGTGAGACTTGCTTGAGCATCTCCACGCCGTGCATGCCTGGCATGTGGAGATCGGTCACGACGACGTCCACCTGCAATCCGCCCCGAATCTTCTCAAGGGCTTGTGCGCCGCCGTTGGCGAAATTGAGGTCCCAGGACGAGCGCACCTGGTGCAGCATTCGCTGCAATCCGCTCAGTACGTTTTTGTCATCGTCGACGAGTAACAGGCCACCCATGGTCGCTCCCCGCGGGCGGTTCCCGAACGATACACAGACACCCGCTTCTTGAACTGTACCCGTGCCTGTCAATAATTTACCAGTTTAAGCACACAGAATACTCGTATGAGTGGCGTAACTCCTTTGTTGCTAGGGAATTAGCCGACTTCTCGGTTCAGCGCGGCCACCCCCCCACCAGGCCCGTCACTGTAGTCTTGACCGAATATACTGCCGTCCGCGCGGTCACGAACAACGTCGTCCCGTCCGGGCCGCCGAATCCGCAGTTCGCGGGGATTTGGGGGAACACAATCGTCTCGAGCTCCGCGCCGTCCGCCGCGAACACCATCACGCCGCGGCCCGATGTCGCCCAGATGCGGCCCTCGGTATCCACGCGAATACCATCGGGCGTCGGTACGCTGCACAACACCTCGCCGCCCGATGCCGAACCGTCCGCCGCGAGCGCAAACGCGCGGATATGACCGCCTTGGGTATCCGCGACGTACAACGTGTTCTGATCGGGCGACAACGCGATGCCGTTGGGCCGATCGAAGTCGCTGGCGACGCGTGACACGGTTCCATCCGGCGCAATGCGATACACACCGTTCGCATCCTGTTCCGCTTCGCGTCCCTCAAGGCCATACGGTGGGTCCGTGAAATACACCGAGCCGTCGCGCCGGCAGACGGCATCGTTCGGACTATTGAACTTCTTCCCTGCGTACGCATCAGCGAGCACCGTCACCGCGCCATCCGCCTCAACGCGCACCACGCGGCGGTTCCCGTGTTCACACCGAATCACCCGCCCTTGCGCGTCGAGCGTCAGCCCGTTCGACTTGCCGCTCGGCCGGAACACAACGGACTTGTCCGCGCGGTAGACCGTATCCGCAGGGATATCCGTAAAAATCAGCCCACTTCCCGAGGTCCACACCGGCCCCTCGGTGAATTGGAACCCCTCCGCGACGACCTCGACGGGACCCACCACCAGCGAATTGCCCGTAACCGCTGCCGCACCCAATGCTACTATCCACATCAACATGATCCCCTCCCCAGTTCGCGATGACCTATCTTAGCGGCCACGCCCGTGTTCAGCGAACTGAACCCGGTTTCTCACGCCCTACTCCGAGTTTTCGGAAAACTGCAGGGGAATATGCTCAGGCTCCCAAGACGTACTGTCTTGTGGGGTCAACCGTGATAAAGTGGCGTCGCGATTGGTTTTAAGCTGAACGGGACGGACGGCTGCGTTCGTGGACGCGGGAGCGGCGACTGCGTGAAGAAGTTCGGACTCATCATCCTCGCCGCCGCCATCGTCGCCGGGGTGTATTACGCGAGCGATTGGCTCGCGACGGAGGAGGAGCCGCAGGGCGGCGGGCCCTCGCGCGAACCCCTGATTGTCGAAGTGGCCGAAGTCCAGCGCCGGCCGATGACCGAGGTGCGGCGCTACCCCGGGACCGTCGTCGCGAATGAATCCGTCGCCATCACGCCGAAAGTCACGGGCCTCATCCTCAGCATTGAAGTCGAACTCGGCGACGAAGTCGCGGTCGGCGACCCCTTGGTCACCATCGACGACGCCGAGTTCATCGAGCGCCTCAACCAGGCGCGGGCCAACCTTGAATTGAGCCGCGCCATGGCGCGCCGCACGGACACGTCCGCGGCCCATGCGCAGCGGGAGTTCGACCGGCTGCGCACCGCGAGCCAGCAGGGTCTGGCCACCGAGCAGGCGCTCGATTCCGCACGCGCCGCACGCGAAGCCGCGGTCGCGGATCAGGCCGTTGCCCAGGCCGAAGTCTCGCGCGCCGCAGCGCAGGTGCAAGAGGCGGAACTCAACGTCAGCAACACGAAGATCGCCTCGCCGCTTGCGGGGCGCGTCCAGGCGCGGAACGCAAACCCCGGCGAACTCGCCTCCCCCTCCTCCGCCATTTTGACGATCGTGGACGCCGACCCCGCCGAGGTGGTCGTCTACCTTCCCGAACGCGACCTGCAACTCGCGCGCGTCGGGATGCCCGCGCGGATCCGCGTGCGCGGCGGAAACCTCGAGTTCACCGGAAACATCGCCCGGGTCTCGCCCGGACTGCGCGAAACGTCACGCACCGCCGAGGTCGTGATCAGCGTCCCGAACGACGAATTCAAGTTGTGGCCCGGAATGTCGTCCGATATCGAACTGATCGCGCGCGAGGAGCCGAACGCGCTCGTCGTGCCGAGCGAATCCGTCGTTTTCCTGCTCGAACGGCAGCAAGTGTTCGTCGCCGACGGCGGCGTCGCGCGCGCAACGCCCGTCGAGGTCGGCATCGAACAGGACGGCTACACCCAAATCACGCACGGGCTCCAGGAAGGCGACCGGGTCGTCGTGAAGGGGCAATTCCTCATTCGCGACGGCGATGCGATTACCTTTGCCGGCGACGGCACCGCCGTCGCGTCGGACTCGAACAACCGCAACACCGACTGAGGCGCACGGCATGAAGATGACGCAGATCGCGGTCGACCGCCCGATCACGACGGCCATGGCCGTGCTCATCGTCATCGTGTTCAGCGTCGTCGCGCTCACCCGCCTGCCGATTGACCTGATGCCCGACGTGACGTTCCCCTCCCTGAACGTTTCCGTCACCTACAACGGCGCGACGCCGGA
>CAYUZD010000045.1:0-14838 GCA_964449475.1 uncultured Nitrospirales bacterium | reverse complement strand
CCCGCCGCGCCCAGCAGGTGGCCCGTCATGGACTTCGTCGAGCTGACCGGCGGCATCCCGTCGCCAAACACGCGCCGGAGCGCCTTGGCCTCGCCGGGGTCGTTCAGCGGCGTGCTCGTGCCGTGCGCGTTGTAGTAGTCCACGTCACCGGGGTTCACCTGCCCCTCGTCGAGCGAGAGCCGGATCGCCCCGGCGCTGATCGATCCGTCCTCCATCGGCGCGGTGATATGGTTCGCGTCGCAGGTCTCGCCCATCGACGCGATCTCGGCCAGGATTTCGGCGCCCCGCGCCCGCGCGTGCTCCTCCGACTCCATCACCAGGATGCCCGCGCCCTCGCCCATCACGAACCCGTCTCGGTCCTTGTCGAATGGACGGCTCGCGCGCGTCGGGTCGTCGTTCCGGGTGCTGAGCGCGCGCATCGCGATGAATCCGGCGACGCCCAGCGGGTTGATCGGTGCCTCGGAGCCGCCCGCGAGCACAATGTCCACCTTGCCGTGTTGGATCAGGCTCAGCGCTTCGCCGAAACAATGGTTCGCCGTCGAACACGCCGTCACGATGGATTTGTTGGGTCCGCGCAGCCCGAAGCGGATCGCGATGTTGCCCGACGCCATATTGACCAACGCCTTCGGCACCAGCAGCGGCGACACCCGGCGCGGCCCGCCCTCGTGAAGGCGGAGCGTTTCGTACTGAATCGTTTCCAGACCCCCAATGCCGCTGCCGACGATGACGCCCGCCCGGTGAGGATTGATCTTGCCGGAATCCAGCCCCGATTGTTTCCACGCCTGGTCCGCGGCCTCGATCGCGAAAACCGAATAACGATCCAGCCGGTGGATGTCCTTGGGCGTCATGCCCTCCGGTGTACATTCGGGCGCCTCACCCGCGATTCGCGTGCGCCAGTCCGTCACGTCGATGCGCGTAATCGGGCCAATACCCGAGCGGCCGGCAATCAGCGCCTCCCAGAACGACTTCACGCTGTTGCCGACGGGCGAGACCACGCCCATGCCCGTTACCACCGCTTTGCGCATGCGGGAACTCTCCTCCAAGGTCCGCCACCCTAAAGGAGCGGCCCAGCCGCGTCAACCGACGCCGGACTGGGCCGCATCGTATCCGAATCTATTCAATATCGGCCGCTGTCAGTTGCAGCCGTCAAGAGATCTTTCCGGAAATGTACTGAATAGCCTGGCCGACTGTCTCGATCGAGTTCGCCTCGTCGTCGATGTCCACGTTGAATTCTTCCTCAAGCGCCATCAACAACTCGGTCACGTCGAGCGAATCGGCGCCCAGATCGTCGATGAACCGCGCGTCAAGCGTCACTTCGTCGTCCGTCTTCGACAGCCGTTCCATGATGATTCGTCGGACCTTTTGTTCGGTTGTCTCGGCCATGCAACTCCACCTCCTCTCGAAAAAGAGTGCGGGCGCGTGAAAATACCGCTGGACCCCGTAATGCCCCGCGCCGGAGTATATCAACACCCCGCGGCGTTTCCAACCCTAAACCCCTGCCGCACAGAAACCTACGGCGTGTCGGCAACGCCGGAATGGGCGCCGGGCATTGGCGCGATGAATCCCCAGCCGCCGCCAAAAGTTCCGGCCGCGCGCCGCGTCACCCGAGGATTTTCATCACTACAATCGCGATGACGACCGGTACGGCCACGGCGAACCAAAACTTGTGCTGTATCACGAAATCCATGATGTCGGAGGCTTGCATGCGAGGCTCCCTGCGGCGGCGCTGAGATCACGCTAGCAGAACGCGCGCGGGGCGTCAATCGGTCTTGGGCGGTTCGGCGCGCGTCCCGCCGAGCCGGTTTTCCGTGCCCGCCAGAATGCGCCGGACATTGTCCCGGTGCCGCACGATGACTAGGAGCGCGATCGCGACCGCAATGCCGCGCACAACGTTGTCCGCGGGAAACACGAACACGCATATGGCGAACGCGGCCGCCGCGAGGATGCTGCCCGCGCTCACCATGCGCGTCAACGCGACCGTGGCCACGAACACGACCACGGCAATCAGCATCGGCAGCGGCGCGAGCGCGCCAAATGCGCCCGCGCTCGTCGCCACGCCCTTGCCTCCGCGGAACTTCAGGAACAGGGAGAACGTGTGGCCGCAGATCGCCGCGAGGCCGCACACGATCGGCGCGTACTCCCATTCGGAAAGTTTCGAGACGAACAGGACCGGCGCCACGCCCTTGGCCATGTCGCCGGCGAGCGCCATCGCCCCGAGCGGCTTGCCGAGTACCCGCAGCGTGTTCGTCGCGCCGATGTTCCGGCTGCCGTGCTCGCGGATGTCCGTCTTGCGCAGCCACAGGCCCAGCCACAAGCCCGTCGGGATGGACCCGAGCACGTACGAGAAGAATACGGCGCCCACGGTCGCCATCATGATTGCGGTTCGCCCTCGCGCAGTTCGAGACGGATCGGCACGCCCTCGAAACCGTACTCCTCGCGCAGCCTATTCTCAATATAGCGCACGTAACTGAAGTGAAAGAGTTTGGCCTGGTTCACGAACAGCACGAACACCGTCGGTTGCGCGCTCGCCTGCGTGATGTACAAGATCTTCGGCGGTTTCGATTTGCCCGACGGCGGGCGGTGCTCCTGCTTGATGCGCGAGAGGAACTGGTTGAGTTTTCCCGTCGGGATGCGTTGCTTGGCGTGCGTGGCCAGGCGATCGACGACCTCGAACGTCTTGAACAGCCGCGTCCGCGTAACATTCGAGATGGTGAGCATCGGCGCGTACCCCAGGAACGGTGCCTTCAGGTCCAGCGCCTCTTTCAATTCGTCCAGCCGCTGCTCCTTGTCCGCCACCAGGTCCCACTTGGTCCACACCACCGCGATCGCCGTGCCGTTTTCCTGGCAGTACGACGCAATCCGGATGTCCTGCTCGCTCGGGCCTTCGGTCGCGTCGATCATCAGCAGACACACGTCGGCGCGCCGCACCGCCCGCAGCGATCGCGCCACGCTGAAATGCTCGACCTGCCGCTTGATCCCGGCCTTCTTGCGCAGGCCGGCCGTGTCGATCAGCACGTAGTCGCGGTCTTCCCAGCGGAACTCGATGTCGATCGCGTCGCGCGTCGTGCCGGGTGTTTCGTCCACGATCACGCGCTCCTCGTTCAGGATCGCGTTAATGAAGGACGATTTGCCCGCGTTCGGCCGGCCGACGACCGAGACATACGTCACGTTCGGGTCGCGTTCGGTGGTGGGCTCGACTGCTTCGACAGTCTCGCCGGACGACGGCGGGAGATCCGCAAGGATCGCGTTCACCAGCGCCTCGGTGCCGAGGCCGTGCGTCGCGGAAATCGCGATCGGTTCACCCACCCCAAGTTCGTGGAACTCGTGTCGCTCGTGTTCAAGGTCCTCGTTGTCCAGCTTGTTCACCGCAAGGACAATCGGTTTGCCCTGCTTCAGCAACTCGTCCCGAAGTTCGTAGTCGGTCCGCGTGAGCGGCGCGCGGCCGTCCACCACAAACACCACCACGGCCGATTCCGCAATCGCGATGCGCACCTGGTCCTGCATCTTCTTCACAATCGGGTCGATCGGGGCCTCGACGATGCCGCCCGTATCGACCACGCGGAACGCGCGGCCGTTCCACTGCGTCGTGGCGATGTGCCGGTCGCGCGTGATGCCTTCCTCGTCGTGCACAATCGCCTCCGCCTTTCGCACGAGGCGGTTGTACAACGTCGATTTGCCGACGTTCGGCCGGCCGCAGATCGCGACCATGGGCAGCTTCTTCGGTTTGGACATCAGGCGGCGTCCGGGCGTGTGGGCGGGCCGGGCTCGACGGTTTCGTACCCGTGGAGCAGATAATCCGCCATCGAGAAGACCGAAATGATGACCGTGACCATCAGGATCTCGAACGCGTGCGGCAGATTGATCACGACCGCCGCGATCGCGACGCTGTGCGCCCACGTGGCGAGTTTGCCCAGGATGCGCGGACGCGGACGCAGCGGCCCGAGGTGCTTGGCGAGCAAATACGACCCGCCGGTGATCGTAATGTCCCGTCCGAGGATGAGCACCGGCACCCACAGCGGGACCGTCGTCGCGAACTTGTCGAGCGCGGCCAGGAACACGAAGCTGATGTTCATCAACAGCTTGTCCGCGAGCGGGTCGAGCAGCGCGCCCAGGCGCGTCTTCTGGTCGTAATGCCGCGCGATGAACCCGTCGATGCCGTCCGATGCCGCCGCGACGACAAACACCACGAATGCCGCGATGCGCACGGCCTCCAGATCGGCGTCCGGACGGTACACGAGCAGCAACGCGACGAAGACCGGGATCATCGCCAGTCGCGCTAAGGTAATGGAATTGGCCGTATTCACTTCGTGAGAGTTCCCGTCGGTACCGTACTCGATCCGCTTGCCCCGGGCCGGGTTGCATCCGAATGCCGGTGCGCGGGAGTGGGAGAGGGCGCGCGGGTCCGTCCACCGCGGGTGGACCCGCCGATCGCTGCGGGAAGTATAACGTTCCGCGCGGCAGAGGGGCAACGCCCGCCGTATTCACATTGGAAGGCCCCGCCGCGCTGCCGTACAATCCCGGTCTTACTCCAGACCCGGCGGAAACGATTCCGTGACCCATCAACGCATCGAACACCTGTTCGCGAAATTCGACGGCCTGCGGGTCGTCGTCGTCGGGGACATCTATCTCGACGAGATTTCTCGCGGACTCATGACCTCCATCAGCCTTGAGACGCCCGTGCCCGTCATCGAGATGGCCGAGCGAAAATACAATCCCGGCGCGGCGGGCAACGCCGCGTGCAACGCCGCGGCGCTGGGCGCGCGCACGATGATGATCGGCGTCGTCGGCGCGGACGCCAACGCGGACGTCCTGCAGGCCGAGTTCGCGAAGTTCGGCGTGGACACGCACCGCCTCGTCGTCGATCCGCAGCGCCCGACGAACACGTACGGCAAGCTGCTCGCGCGCGCCGCGCACGGCGTGCCGCAGGAAGTCCTGCGCACCGACACGCCCACGCCGCCGCCGCTCACGGGCGACGTCGAGCGCGACGTCATCGCCGCCATCGAAGCGGCCTCCGCCGAGGCGGACGCCGTCGTCGTCGTCGATCAGGTCGGGTCCGTCGCCACCGCCGGAGTACGCAAGGCCGTCGCGGACATCGCGAAGAAGCGCGGGCTGCTCACCGTGGCCGATTCGCGCGGACGCATCGGAGGGTTTCACGGATTTCGAGTCGCAGTGCCAAACGACGGCGAGCTGGGACAGTCGTTCGGCATCGATACGCGCACGCCCGCGGGTCTCGCCGACGCTGCGAAGAAACTGCTCGGCGTCTGCGAATCGGGGCTGATCACTTGCGGCGAACGCGGCATCGCCGGATTCACCAAATCGGGATCGTTCTCCAGCCCGGCGCTCGCGCGGCGCGTGGTGGACGTCACCGGCGCGGGCGACACCGTGACTGCGGCGGTCACGCTCGCGCTGCTCGCCGGCGCGACGATGGAGGAGGCCGCCTACGCCGGCAACGCGGCTGCGGCGGTGGCCGTTGCGCAACCAGGCGTCGTGACGGTCACGCGGCGCGAAGTCCTCGAATTCCTTCAGGGCGGCGGCCAATCCGAAAAGGTGTTGCCGCTCGCGCGACTCAAGACGACTCTCGACAGACTACGTACGGACGGCAAGCGCGTCGTATGGACCAACGGCTGTTTCGACATCATCCACGCCGGTCACGTGACCTACCTCGAACGCGCCAAGGCCGAGGGCGACGTGCTCGTGGTCGGCCTCAACAGCGACCGGTCCGTGCGCGCGATCAAGGGCCCCGAGCGGCCCATCGTGCCCGAGCCGGAACGCGCGATCATCCTCGCCGCCTTCGAGTCGGTCGATTTCGTGACGGTCTTCGACGACGCGTCGCCGCTCGGTGCCATCGATCAATTGCGCCCCGACGTTTACGCCAAGGGCGGCGACTACACCGTGGACACGATCAACCAGGAGGAACGCCGGCTCGTCGAGGGGTACGGCGGGCGCATCGCGATCATTCCGGGCGTGGACGGCCGTTCGACGACCAACATCGTGCGCCGGCTGAACGCGGAGTACAAGGAGTAACGCTTACTCCAGCGTCAGCACTTCGATGTTGCTGTTCGTGTAAATGCAGATCCCCGCCGCGATCTCGAGCGATTCGCGCACGAGTTGCTCGGCTGACAGGTGCGAGTGGCGTGACAGGCCCCGCGCCGCTGCGAGCGCGAACGGGCCGCCCGACCCGATCGCGAGAATCCCGTCGTCCGGCTCGATGATCTCACCCGACCCCGCGACGAGCAGCGATTTCTCGCGGTCGCAGACCGCCAGGTGCGCCTCGAGTTGCCGCAAAAACTTGTCCGTGCGCCAGTCCTTGCCCAGTTCCACCGCCGATCGCAGCAGGTTCCCGTTGAATTCCTTGAGTTTTCCCTCGAATCGCTCAAACAGTGTGAACGCGTCCGCGACCGACCCGGCGAACCCCGCAAGCACTCTACCCTCCGCAAGCCGGCGCACCTTCGTCGCGCGCCCCTTCATCACCGTATTGCCGAACGTCACCTGGCCGTCGCCGCCGATCGCGACTTGGCCGTTCTTGCGCACGGCGATGACCGTTGTGGCGTGAAACTGCTCCATACGCGCCTCCGCCGATGGTTGTAGCAGAACCGGCGCGCGCGGAACAACGCGCGGCTACGGGCGGACCGGCCGCGGCTCGCCTCCAGCCGCGATCGCGACCAGTCCCCACGTCAGGTCGCCCACCGGACGGCTCGCGTCGTTGAGATTGCTCAACACGCTCACCGCGATGCGCCGGTCGCGCAGGATCACGAGGTTCGTCGACGTGCCCGACTGCCCGCCGTCGTGCCGGATGAATCGGCCGAATTCGTCGGAGTTTCCGACCAGCCAGCCGAAGCCGTAGTCGAGGCGGTTGTTGGGTGAATCGGGCAACGTGACTACCTCGACCATGCGCTCGATCGTCTCGAGCGAGACGAGCTTGCCCGACTCGAATGCCGTCGCGAAGCGAAGCAGGTCGCCGGCGGTTGACTGAATCCCGCCGCCGGGGTACTTCACGCTGTTGTTGTCGTGGAAATCCGCAATTGGGCCGGACGAACTCCGCCTGTACAGCTTCGATTTGTTCGGCACGTCCGCGCCGAACACTTCGAGACTCGTGTCGTTCATGCCCGCCGGGCCCCAGACGTGCGCGCGCATGTAGTCGCCGTACGGCATGCCGGACGCGTTCTCGATGGCCGCACCCAGCGCGGTGTACCCGTACGTCGTATACGAATAGCCGGTCCCCGGCGCGAACGCGAGCGCGCGATCCTTGAACAAGCCGACCGCGTCCAGCAACGTCGCGTACTGTTCCGTCGTGCGGTTCTCGCGGCCCTGGTAATGTTTGATACCCGAGGTATGGTTGAGCACATGCCGGATGAGGATCTCGCCTTCGGGATTCTGCGGCCAGATCGGGACGTACCGGCGCAGCGGCGCATCGAGGTCGAGTTTGCCCTGCTCGACAAGCTGCATCGCGGCCGTCGCCGTCATCGCCTTCGAGATCGACGCGATCCGGTGCACCATGTCCGGCACCGCGGCAACCTTGTTCTCGACGTCCGAGTACCCCGCCGCGCCGACCCACACGATCGCGCCGTCGATCGCGATGCCCGCCGTCGCCCCGGGCAGTCCGCCCTCGCTGGCCCCCGCGATCAAGAACGCCTGCGCACGATCCTGCAGCGTCTCGTCTCCGCACACCGCAACTATCGGCGCCAGGACCACGAGCATGGACGCCGCGATCGCGCCGAGGTTGAACCTGCCCTGGCGAACCCTCAGCATATGGACTCCTTCAGACGTGCAGCGGGACGCGAAGTGACGTATCTCGACATCATAGTAGACGCCGGCCGGCCCCGGCGGGTTGCCTCGTGATTCCGGGAGACCGGGAGCCGGAGACCCCGCCCGCCGGGACCGTCACCCTCCGGGCTTTCGCGCTCGTGTTGGCCCGGCTTCTGTTCGGAGGGACGGCCTTCGTCGCGTTCCTCGGTCTCTTCGCCAACTGGTCGTCCTTCGCCGAAATCACGACGCATTTCCGCGTGCTCTACGCCTGGGCCGCGGCGTTTGCGGTCGCGCTCGCCTTGCTCGCGCGCCAACGGATACTAACCGCGCTATCGGCCGGGATTCTCGTTTGGGCGCTCGGGGGAATCGTGCCGTGGTACACCCACCCCGCGCCCGCCGTGCCGCCCGGCGGAACGACGCTCAAAATCCTGTCCGCGAACGTAAACTTGCACAACAAGGACGCAGTCCCGCTGCGCGATCTCGTCGCGAAGGAGGGCCCGGACGTACTGTTGCTTCAGGAGGTACCCGCAGCGTGGTTCGAGCAGTTTCGGGACGTCTATCCGCACCGGGCCGAGGTCCCGCACCGGAGCTACTTCGGATTGGCGCTCTACAGCCGGTATCCGATCGAAAACGTGCAGCAGGACGACCCGCTCAATCGCGATATACCGATCCTGCGCGCGGACCTCGACATGGACGGCCGCCGCGTCCACGTCGTCAACGTGCATCTCCCGTCGCCGGAGTCGGCCGAGCTGATCGAGATCCGCATCGCGCAATACGCGTGGTTGACTGACTACGTCGCCGCGCTGGACGGTCCCGCGATCGTCGCGGGGGACTTCAATTGCACGATGTGGTCGCCGCTCTACAAACAGCTTGTGGATCGAGGCCGGCTCGTCAGCGCGCGGCAGGGTCGAGGGCTGATGCCGACGTGGTTTCCGCTGGCCGGATCGCTGCATCTGCTGCCAATCGATCACATCCTCGTCCGCGGCATGCCCATCACCGATGCCCGCCTCGGCGCGCGGGTCGGCTCCGATCACAGTCCATTGATCGCGGAAGTACGGCTCGGTCGCGCAATGCCATAATCATGCGTGCGGATGCGCTTGCTTGTAGATCTCCTTCAGCCGGTCGATGCCCAGGTGCGTGTAGATCTGCGTGCTGCTCAGGCTCGCGTGCCCGAGCAGTTCCTGGATTGCGCGAAGGTCCGCCCCGGCATTCAACAAATGAGTCGCAAACGAATGCCGCAACGTATGCGGCGACACGTCGCACCGGCCCGGGAGCGCCTGCATCGTGTACCGATCGACCACCCGCTGCACGCTCCGCGTCGTCAGCGGTCCGCCGCGCGCGTTGACAAAGACCTTGTCGTGCTTCGGCTTCCCCAGTTCCGCGCGCATCTTCAGGTACGCGCCCAGCGCGTCCGCTGCGGGTTCGCCCAGAAACGCGACGCGTTCCTTCGATCGCTTGCCGAGCACCGTGATCGTCCCGCCGACGAGATCCGCCGCGCGCAGCGTCAGTCCGGCCAGTTCCGCGGCGCGAATGCCGGTCGAATACAGGACTTCGAGAATCGCGCGATCCCGTTTCCCGATCGGATCCGACGCGTCCGGCGCGTCGAGCAACTTCGCCATCTCCGGAATCGACAACACCTCCGGCAACTCGCGCGAGAGCTTTGGCGACTTCACCTCGCGCGCGGGGTTCTCCGCGAATGCGCCGACCTTGTTGTAGAACCGGTACACGGCCCGGAGCGACGCGAGCTTGCGCGCCGCCGTGCGGGTCGTGCCGCCCGTCGTCTGCACATGTCCGAGGAAGGCGCGCACGTCGTTGCGCGTAGCGCGCCCCAGCCGCTTCACCGCGTCGCGGTCGTCCGGTTCTTCGCTGGACGGCGGCTGTGCGAACGCTTTCGGTCCGAGCCGCAAGTAACCGCAGAATTGCCGCACGTCCTTCTCATACGCGCGGACCGTGTGCGCCGAGAAGCCGCGCTCCACCGAAAGGTAGTCGATAAACTGGCCGAGTCCCCCGCGATTCATACCCGCGCCCCCACGCGGTAACCCGCCGCGTCTAGTGTCCGCCGCGCGGCTTGCCGTCCAGCACCTGGTAAATCGTCTGCTGCGTCTCGACGTCCCGCGTCGGCGACACGACCCAGTTCACCAGGTATTCGAGGTCCGCCAGGCCGATCGGCCCCTCGAATTGGTCGAGCCGCTCAAGCATCGCCTCGCGTTCCTGCGGCGTGATCATCTCGTACATTTCCAGCCGCGCCAGCGCCGCGCGCGTCTCCGGCAGCAGCCGGAATTCCTCGTAGTCGGACAGATGCCGGACCTTGCCCAGGCGCGATTCGGACGGCTGGACCGGGCCGACCCCGCGCCGGACCATGTTCATCGCCGCGTCGATGTCCCGCTGCGCGTACCCCTGCCGCAGGAGCCAGGAACGAATACCGTGTTCGTTGGGGGAATCGGCGGGTTCTTCGGCCAATTTCTCGAGAATGACGTCAACCAGCTTCGACAAGGACTGCTTCATCCACATCTCCGGGACCGCGCCCTCGCCGCAGCGCCAGGGCAGCGTCCTACCCATATTCTAGAAGCGATTCCGGGGGGTGTCAATCGCGCGAGGGCCGCCAGGGTCCGTCGCGGACGCGGTTGCCCATGTGATAGCCTATGCACATCTAATCCGGCGGGGCGGGGGATCCAGTGCGGTACGCCCGCGCGGATACTGGAGTGCGCGTTACACCGTGTCACCGGTCCGGCGCGCACCGGAGGAACGCCCGACTATGAAACGCGCGCGCGTCATCGGTACCGGCAGCTACTTGCCCGAAAAAGTCCTTACCAACGCCGATCTGATGAATATCTGCGACACCAACGACGAGTGGATCCGCCAGCGCACCGGCATCGAGCAGCGGCACCAGGCCGCGCCCGGCCAGGGCACGTCGCACTTGGCGCTCGAGGCGTCCAAGGAAGCGCTGTCGAACGCGGGCGTCATGCCCGAACAACTCGACATGATCGTGTTCTGCACGCTCAGCGCGGACATGCAGTTGCCGGCGTCCGGGAACCTGTTACAGGGGATGCTCGGCGCGAAGAACGCCGGATCGTTCGACGTGAACGCCGCGTGCAGCGGGTTCGTCGCCGGACTCTCCGTTGGGCGCGGACTGATCGAGATGGGCATGTGCGACAAGGTGCTCGTCGTCGGCGCGGAAATCCAGACCAACCGCATGACGTGGAAGAACCGCGACACGGCCGTGCTGTTTGGCGACGGCGCCGGCGCGATCGTACTCCAGGCGGACACCGGCGATCGCGGTGTGTTGACAACCCACCTCGGTTCCGACGGTTCAAGTTACGAAGTGCTCTACCTGCCGCGCGGCGGATCACGCGACCCCTACACGATCGAGAACATGGACGAAGACGCCTACACGATCTACATGAAGGGATCCGAGTTGTTTAAGCGCGCCGTCGTCAAGTTCGGCGAAGTCAGCAAGCAGGCGCTCGACGCTGTCGGCATGACCATGGACGACATCGACCTCTTCATCCCGCACCAGGCCAACGCCCGCATCATCGAAGCCGCCGCCGAGCGCATGGGATTCCCGATGGAGAAGGTCGTCGTCAACATCCAGAAAAAGGGCAACACCACCGCCGCCAGCATCCCCATCGCGCTACACGAAACCAACCAGGCCGGCCGCATCTGCGAAGGCGACAACCTCCTCCTCGCCGCCTTCGGCGCCGGTATCACCTGGGGTTCCGCCGTCATTCGCTGGTAGCGCTCCGTTATCCGCGTTTTCGGGACAGCGCCGTCCGCAGCAGCGTCCGGTAGACGCGCCACGAGTCGCTGAGTTTGCGGAAGTGGGACGTGCGGTTGCCGGGTTCGTAGATCGTGCGGATGGGTTCGGACACAAGCGTGTAGCCGCCCCGGATCGCCAGCCCCACGATCGCCATCTCGGTCTCGTAGCGCCCGCCCGGCACCTCGCGCGCGACGGCCTCGGCAAACCGCCGCGACATCAACCGGTAGCCCGATTGCGTGTCCTGCAGCCGCACGCCCAGCATCCACCGCAGCAAGTGCACCGTCAGCACGTTGCCAAACCGGCTGCGAAACGGCACGTCGCCCCCGCCAAAGTCGCGTGCGCCGATCAGCAAGTCGGCGCGCTCGCGCTGGAACGCCGCGAACAGCCGCGGCAACTCCGCCGGATCGTGCTGGCCGTCCGCGTCGAGCACGGCGAACGCATCGAGCGACGGATCCGCGAGCGCGCGTTTCAGCCCCGTCAGAATCGCGTGGCCCTTCCCGAGATTGTGTTCAATCCGAATGAGGGTCAGGTCGGCGCCGCCAAAGTTTCCCGGCCCGCCGTCCGTGCTACCGTCGTCGACGACGATGATCCGGCATCCCACCTTCGCAAGTTCCCGGACGACGCCCGCGACGAGATTGCCGACGTTGTAGAACGGGACGATCGCCGCGAAACGCGTCATCGCCGCCGCGTCGTGCGGGGCGCGATCGGGCGATTGCATACGGTAGCGCGCGCCGGGGGAGACTATTCGGCCGCGTGGCCCGCGCGGCGGCCGTCCGGCGCGACGCGCACAATCTTGGGCCGCGCGAGGTAGTAAACTTCGTATCCGCCGCGAAGCGTATAGCTCCACGACGTCTGCCTGTCGTTGCGATACCGCGCGAGCCCCGCGTCCACCAGCTTCTGCACGTGGTGCCGTTCTAGGTCCTCGATGGCCGCGACCGGATCGGCATCGCCCATCACGACCGGGTCCTCGCGCAACGACGCCATGCGCGCACGGTGTGTGCGATACAACTCGCGAAACGTCGCGCCCGGCCGCGCAAGCAAACCGCGCAGCCCCCGCGGATCCGCCGCGTGCTCGTTGTCGGTCGTCGTCAAATGTCGGTTATCGTCGAGCGCCGAGAAGAAGATCGTCTCATTCAGCGGCGACGATTCATCCGGCGTCTCGCTCACCAGCGCGATCGTCTTGCGGTCCGCCGCGCGCCACACGTCCACACGGCGGCCCATCCATGGACCGCGGAACGGCCGGTACACGTCAACGAACTCAAATCCCTCGCCCATCGCCAGCACGCGCGCCTCCGAGGCGTAATCTCCGACCTCGCCGCGAAACTCGAGCGACGCCGGGACGAGGTGGCGGAAATAGCGCTTGACGATCATGTGCGCGAAAACCGAGAGCGCCGGCACGAGAATCTTCAGGCACAGCGCACACGCGGCGGCCGTCAGCAGCAGCGTCACCGCCCAGGAATACGAAGTCAGGTCGATCATCCGTCCGCGCCGTTCTAAATGCAGCGGGACATTCTAGCACGGAAAGCTGGCCCGCGCCACGGCACCGTTGCTATCCTGTTGGGGTTACCCTTTACCGGACAGCGGACGCCCCTTCCCGGGAGCGCCGTCAAGGAGAACCACCCATGATGCGGAAGGCAGCGGTAGTGGCGGTGTTGGCGCTCGCGGCGGGGCTCGCGCGCGCCGAAGACGATTTCATGACCAAGGTGACCGACAAATACGTTGACAGCAACGGCGTGAAGATCCACTACGTGACCGCCGGCAAGGGGCCGCTCATCGTGTTCATCCACGGCTTCCCGGATTTCTGGTACTCGTGGCACAACCAGATGGAAGGCCTCATGAGCGACTACACCGTCTGCGCGCTCGATACGCGCGGCTACAACCTCAGCGACAAGCCCGAGGGCGTCGAGAATTACGACATGTCGCTGCTCGTCGGCGACGTCGCCGCCGTCATCAAGGCTGAAGGCGCCGAGAAGGCCGTCATCGTCGGTCACGACTGGGGCGGCGCGATCGCCTGGAGTTTCGCCGCGATGGTGCCGCAAATGACCGACAAGCTCATCATCGTGAACCTGCCGCATCTCGAATGCATGGCGCGTGAACTCGCCAACAACCCCGCGCAACAGGCGAACTCGCAGTACGCCCGCAATTTCCAGAAACCCGACTCGCACAAGCAGCTCAACGCCACCATGCTCGCCACGATGGTCTCGCGCGGCGACCCGGACCTCAAGGCGAAATACCAGACCGCATTCGAGAATTCGAGCTTCGACTCGATGATGAACTACTACCGCCGGAATTACCCGAGCGGGACCGACGGCGCGCAACGGCCGAGCCTTCCGAAAATCCAGATGCCCGTGCTGCAGTTCCACGGCCTGACCGACACCGCGCTGATGCCCGGCGGCCTCAACAACACCTGGGAATACCTCGAAAAGGACTGGACGCTCGTAACCTTCCCCGGCGTCGGCCATTGGTCGCACCACGAAAAGCCCAAGGAAGTCACCGACATGATGCGCGCCTGGCTCAAATTGCACGAATAACAGGTTCGTTCGCGTTGGGAGGGCGAGCGTCCTCGCGAGCCGCAGGTCAACCAATCGATACCCCCGTTGCCACAAAGACGCCGGCCAGCCAGCGGCGTCGAAGTATGGCCGGCGAATCCGACGATCGTGTTTATCACAGTTTGCACCAAGGGGCGTCAGCCTTGGCTCGCGTGTGACGAGGCCTATTGCTATTTGATCGATGCGTGGAGTGCCTCGACCGACTGGTGCGTGGGCAGACACGTGGTGATGCCCGATCACGTGCATCTCTTCGCCGGCATGATGCGGCCCGAGCGGGCTCTCGAAGATTGGCTACGGTATTGGAAGCGCCTTTTTCGACAACGGCACTCTCACGACAACTGGCAATGGCAATCTGGTTGTTGGGACACGCGTATGCGCGATGCCCGGCAGTATGAAGAAAAGTGGCAATACGTGACGGATAACCCGGTACGACATTGCCTCGTCGAAGACGCAGCCGCGTGGCCGTATCGGGGCGAACTGTTCCGATTGCCCTGGACTGGAGATTGACGCGCAGCCGCGGCTCGCGAGGACGCTCGCCCTCCCAGGTTCATCGAGGCTTCGGCTTCCCCTCGGGATGGCCATCGGATGTTGCATATCCCCGGCAGTCCAGTACCGGCAACCGCGGATACTTGGTGAATTCCGGGTCGGTTTCGGCAAGGGCGCACCGCCAATACAATCCAACGCCGCGCGGATGCGGCACGCGCCGCGCGTGCTCGCACGTCGCGCACAGCCCGATGAGTTCAGCCATGCCGGTACGCGGTCAGCCGCGCCGTTCCGCGCAGATCG
>CAYUZD010000044.1:5793-14879 GCA_964449475.1 uncultured Nitrospirales bacterium | reverse complement strand
ATTTCCTCGTCAGCCTGCACGGCATCGGCGACATCCACGACGAAGTCGTCTGCCGTAAGGGCGCGTACGAGAAGATCATCGCCGCGATCGAGAACATGCGCGAACTGGGCGTCCCCTTCCGCTTCAACTGCACCATGTCCAAACCCGTCGTGCCGATTCTCCCCGAGATCGCGCGCAAGGCCGTCCACTACGGCGCAAACGCCGTGAACTTTCTCGCCTTTAATCCGTTCGAAGACCAGGAGACCGGCATCCGCACCCACGATAACGTCGCGCGGTACTCGGACATCAAGCCGTACCTGACCGAGGCGATGGACATCCTCGAACGCGCGGGGATCGAGTGCAACGTGCGCTATCTGCCGCTGTGCATGTCCGAACCGCGGCACCGGAAGAACTTCTACAACTTCCAGCAGCTCTCATATGACCATCACGAGTGGGACTACAACAGTTGGAACTGGACCGGGCTGCAACCCGAACGCATGAAGGGCGGCGACCTCGTCCCGCCGTTCTACATCGGCCCGTTCGCGCGCTGGATCACGTACCGCTATCCCGTCATCACGGCGAAGTATCACGCGAAACCGGTCCTCGGCAAACTTGGCCTAGCCGTGCAACAGTCGCTCGCGCGGATCCGTTGGGTCTTCGGCAAGGAGCGGCTCTACCACATCGAAGGCGCGCTCCGTGCGTCGCACGACGCCGGGTACAAGCAGTACGAAGCGTGCCGCGGCTGCTCATTGCGCCACATTTGCGACGGTTTTCACCGCGATTACGCGCACCTGTTCGGCGAGGACGAGGCCGTGCCCGTGACGGACATCCCGACCGTCCGCGATCCACGGCACTACATCCGCGATCAGGAAAAAATCGTCGAGCCGGAAGACCGCGCCTGGGCGCTCTGACGCCATGGGCCGTCCGCGCGCATGGCTGAACTATGTACTCGCGGGCGTCCTGTTCTACGCCGTACTCGAAGTCGGCTTTACGTTGCTCTGCGTCTATGGCGTAATCTTCCCGCTGCGCAGCGTGCGCGTGTTTGAAGCGTCCGAGAAAACGATTCTGTTCGACCCTGTCCTCGGCGTGCGCGTTACAAACGTGCCCTCGCGCGCCGCGCGGGTCACCGACGGCACCATTGACCTTGTCGAGCGGTTCGTGGGCAACGCGCAGGGCCTGTCCGATCGCCGCGACTTTACCATCCAGCGCGCGCCGGGCGAGGAACTGCGGCTGGCGGTCCTCGGCGACTCGTTTACCGCGATGAAGGCGCTCGACGTGCTCTGGCCGGAACGCACTGAAGACCTCGCCGCCGAAGAGGGGCGCACGATCCGCTTGATGAATTTCTCCATCGGAGGCGGCGGACTCGCGAATTGGTGGAGCATCCTTCACAGGATGATCGTGGCCGACGGCTACGAGATCGACGGCGTTGTCTTCGCCGTGTTCGATGAACCGGGTACGGGCGACTTGCACCGCCGGTTTCTGATGTCGGACCACTCGCGCGGCTCGGTCCGCATCGGGCTCGCGCCGTTTTGGGACCCGGCCACGTGGCCCACGACGTGGGACGAGGCCGCGCCCATCGTCAGGCCGCGTTCGCGATACATCCTTGGCCACGACCAGTTCGAGGCGATGATCGCGGGCGACTACGATCCCGGCCGGAGACGGCCGTGGCAGCCGTACCTAGCGCGGACGCTGCTGGGCAGACCGCTCTACGTCAACGACGCGCCCTACAGCGGCGGAGAGCCAACGTCGAACGACCACCTCACGCCCGGGCCGCTTCGGCTGACGCAGGAAATCTCCGAGACCTGCCGGCGCATGGGCTGGCCCGTCTACGTCGTACGTGTTCCATCGCGCGCCGACGCAACCAACGGAGCTGCACCTTCCGGCGTGGTTCGGGAATTTGCGGAACGGCTGGATGCGCCGCTGATCGATGGCGTGGACGCCTTCCGCGAGCACGCGCCGGACGGCATTGCCGAGCTGTGGTTCCAGCGCGACGGCCATTGGAACCAGCGCGGGTCGGACGTATTCGCGCGGATGATGTGGGAGCGGCTCCGCGAGATCCACCCGCCCGAGCCCGCCGCGGAGACTACGCCACCTCCGATGACTTCGTGATGATCTTGTCCACGAGGCCGTAGGCCAGCGCTTCCTCGGCGCTCATCCAGAAGTTGCGCTCGCTGTCCTTGGCGACCTTGTCCACCGGCTGGCCCGTCTCGCGCGCGATCATCTCGTTGATCCGCCTGCGGATCTTGATGATCTCCTGCGCCTCGATCCGGATGTCCGCCGCCTGGCCGCCCGCGCCGCCGCTCGGCTGGTGAATCAAGAACCGCGTGCCCGGCAATGAGTACCGCTTGCCTTTCGGCGCGCCGAAGAAAATGGGCACGCCGATGCTCGCCACCCAGCCCGCGCCGATCGTCACCACCGGCGACTCGATGAAATTCATCATGTCGTGGATCGCGTAGCCCGAGTCCACGTGGCCGCCCGGCGACGTGATGATCACGCGGATCGGGTCGTGGGACTCGGCGTCCAGCGCGATGAGCTGCGAAAGCACCTTCTGGGCCAGCTCCTGATCGACCTGGCCGTTCACCAGCACCGTCCGCGCCTTGAGCAGCAGCGACCCGAAATCGTCCTTCTTCTTTTCGTCGTCTTCGTCTTTCGAGAAAATGAACATGACGGTCGCTCCGAACCGGTTTGGAATGCGGGCGGAATGCCCGGAAATTGGCCCTATTGTGCCACGCGCGCGGATCGCCCTGCAACAGCGGTCAAGGCGCGATCCGCAGGTGAATCGCAGGGGTGAATGGTATGGCGCCGGCGGAATCGCTCAACTCGAACCGCGCGACGCCGTCCGCCCGAATCTCGAGCGTCGCGATCTCCCGCCACGATGCATCACCCCCCACGGACAAACGGTAAGTCTCCGCAACGGTCGAATTCGGAACGCGTGTCCACTTCATCGAACCCGCGGCGAGTTGCGCGTCCATGTTCGACGCACTCAGCCTCGGCAACTCCCGGCGAAACAGTTCCGGGCGCCCGTCCATGAAGACCAGCACATCCAGCGCATCAAGCGTACGCTGGGCGACGAGTACGAGCGTCGCCCAGCTCGGCGGGTCATCAAGTGTCGCGCCCCAATACAGGAGCAGCGTCACCAACTCCTCGGCGGACCACAGCTGAAGTTCATCTGCGATCGCGGGATCGCCCAGTACGTGCGTCACCGCGGACGCGAACGGCGCGGTGTCGGCCGATTCCACGTGCGTCAACGGAACGGCGGTCTCAAGTCGCAGGGAATACAAAGCGGCGTCGCGATCGCCTTCGGCGAGCAATGTCCGCTCGAACGCGCACACGCTGACGGTCTCCGGCAAAACGGCGACAGCGTCACGCATCCCGACGACGAAGTCCTTGCGCTCCGCGTCGGTCGGCGGCGGGAGCACGAGCCTGCGCGCCGGCGTCGTAATCGACTCCCGGTATTCGAAGCTGGCCCAGTTGGGGTCGTCCAGCACCAGCGCCGTGCGCGCGCGCCACAAGTGCGTCCGGCGTTCGCCCGGCGCATGGTGCTCGATCGTGTCGAGGCGCGTGAGCAGCCGATCATACCAGCCTGCGTCGAAATCGCGCTGCGACGCTGCGTCGTACTGTCGATGGTCGCGCGTGTTCCCCGGGTCGACCACGGCAAGGTTCGCCGCGGCCAGGACCAGCGGGACCGCCGCGAGCAGCGCTATCCGCCTCGGCGGCCGCTCGACGAAGCGCGGCGGCAGCACCGATGCGCACGCCAGCCCCGCGAGATAGCCCTGGTATCCGGCGGGCGGCAACGGCGCACACGCGCAAACCAGCAACGTCACAAACGCCGCGGTCATCCAGAAGGTGTGCAATCCGTCGCGCTCGATCGAACGATCGACGGCGATCTTCCCCAGGATGCGTGCTCCCAGCCACACGACGACGGCGACTGACGCCCATTGCAGCGCGCTGAACGGCGGGTAGCCCGCGATGGGCATCGCGCGGGTGTCGAGCGCCCAGAAGAGCGCGGCCCCGACGAGGGCGCAGGCGAGGAACACGATGGCGGCCGTCGCCGACGCGCGCTCGATCGGCGAGAACCGGCGCTCGCGCGCCACGTAGAGCGCCGCCACGACGGCCAACAGCAGGACGTGCACGCCGGACGTCACCGTGTAGGAAAACGTAAATGTCACGCCGCTGCGCAGGCTGATCGCTGTCGGGAAAAGATGGATCAGCCTGGACACGAGCGTCAACAGCGTGACCGCAAACGCGGACAACATGAACGCAAAAACATAACGGCGCACGAGATCCCGGGACGGCGCGAAATGCGATACCGCAATCAGCAACACGATTGCCGATAGCATCTCGCCGAACGTACCGCCGGGGCCGTGCTGCGCGGCATCTGCGCCGATCAACGCGAGCAACGCGAATGCAGGCGCGAGAACCTCGAACGGCACGCGCAGTTTCTGTTGCGCGATTGCATCGAGGATCAGCGGCGGGATCAGGAGGATCGCGATGAGCGATAACAATGAAATGCCGAGGCCGGGAATATACTGCAGCAGGTCGAGCGGACTCGCCGCCGCCGCAATCCAGAACAACCACCCCGCGGCCCGCTTCCAAGCCGGCGTCATGGCCACACCTCTCCGGCGGCCTCGGTTTGCGCGGCGGCTGGTTCGCCGGCAGGCGGCGCGAACGCGACGCGCGCTCCCGCGACGAGTGCCGCCATCGCCAGGAATATCGCGACGGTCCAGCGGCGCTCGCGCTTCAACCGGTCGAGCAACGCATCCATTGATTACGCGTTGACCGTGACGTGTGGTTCAGGGGCGCGTACGCGCGTCGCGGGGATCCAGCGGCGAACGGAATTGATCAACGCGACCTCGTCCGCGCGCTCGAAGTCGTCAATCGAGACGCGCGCCTCACGGATTCGGCCCTCCCGGAGCATCGCGGCGCGCATCACGCCCGGCAGCAGGCCGCACGAGACACGCGGCGTGCGCCACTCGCCGCCCATCCGGACCACGACGTTCGCGACCGTGCTCTCGGTGACTTCGCCGCGCCCGTTCCAAAGGATCACGTCGTCGAGTTCGGGCCGCGCCGCGCGCGCGCGGTCGTAAACGTCGCGGCGCGTCGTCTTGTGGTACAAGAACACGTCGTTGGCGTCCACCGGCGCCGCCGCGAGACCGACGCGCGTGACGCGGGTCTCCATGACTGGAGCGGATTCGACGCGCACGGTGCCTGCCGGCCCCAGGATCAGCCGGACCTTCGAGGCGCCGCGCAGCCCGCGTGCTTCGTCGCCCAGGGCGCGCCGCACGAATTCCGCGTCAAATCCAAATCCAAAGTAGCCCGAACTCGCGCGCAAGCGCTCGATGTGCTCGTCGAGAAGAACGTAATCGCCGTCCCACAACAGGGACTCGATCAACTCAAACGGCTGACGGCGGTGCCGCAACACCGTCGCCTTCAGCCGGCACTCCGTATGCTCGGCCGCCGCGATTGAGTCCCAGGTCACGCCGCTCCCGACGTGATACGACGCGGTGCGCGTCTCGCGATCGACTACGGCCGTGCGGATCCCCACGCTAAAACGCGCGTGCCGGCCCGGACCGATGACGCCCAGCGCGCCGCAGTAGATCCCGCGCGGTTCAGGCTCGAGTTCGCGAATGATTTGCATCGTACGGATCTTCGGCGCGCCCGTCACCGATGCGGACGGGAACAACGCCCCGAAAATCTCCGCGAGCGGCGCGGCGGTCCGCGCTTCGACGGTGGACGTCATCTGCCACACGGTCGGATGGCGCTCAGTATCGAACAGCGAGGCGACATGCACCGAACCCTGCCGCGCGATCCGGCCGAGATCGTTGCGGACCATGTCCACGATCATCACGTTTTCCGCGCGTTCCTTCTCCGATGCACGCATCGCGGCCCCGCGGCGCAGGTCGTCGTCGCTCCACAGCCCGCGCGGCGCCGTGCCCTTCATCGGCCGCGTCACGATACGGTCGCCGTCGAGTTCAAAAAACAGTTCGGGCGAAACCGACGCGATCGCGATCCGGCCGAGATCGACGTACATCCCAAGGTCCGTCGGTTGGGCCGCGTGCATCGCTCGAAACAGCGCCCACGTGTCCCCGTGAAACGTGACACGGGTCGGGTACGTGAAATTCACCTGGTACGTGTCGCCCGCCGCGATCCATTCGCGGATCCGGGTAAGCGCGGCGTTGTACGCGCGTTCATCGACCGCGGGTGTCCAGCGCAGTTCCGGCAATTCCGGCGCAGTGCATGCGTTCGACAATGCCTCGCCGGCTCCGTCGTAGACCGCGAACCACGCGAGCGGCATGTCACTCTGGGTGTGGACGCAAAGCGCGGGGTCGAATGCCGGCGCCGCCTCGTACGTCACGAAACCGACCGCGGTCCGCCCCGCGGCCGCTTCGCGTTCCGCCTCGGCGATAACGGGTACGACGTCCTGCACACACCGCGCGGCGAGCACGCGCACAGGCGCATCGAAACGGCGAAACACGTCGCCGTCCGCGAGACAAACGAAGGGAGAACCGTGCGCACTGCTATTGAAAGCGGATTCATTCATGTGAAAATTGCTTTCAGCCCGGACGGTATTGTAACGAATCGCTCGCGATCGATGGCGAGACCAAGTCCCCCGCCCGCCCGTGCGCGTTACGCGCGGCCGTCCACCTGAAACAATCGCGCGGCGTTCGCCGCGGTTTCCGCGCACAACTGTTCCACCCCGACGCCGCGTACTTCGGCGAGCCGCTCCGCGGTGTATCGCACAAACGCAGGTTCGCAGCGCCGGCCTCGCACCGCCTGCGGCGCAAGGTACGGCGCATCGGTCTCCACCAGCAGCCGGTCCGCGCGCACGGCCCGCGCCGCCTGCCGCAGGCTCTCCGCCTTGGGATACGTGACGTTGCCGGCAAACGAGACGTAGAACCCCCAATCATGTGCGCGCCGGACCATGTCCTCGCCGCCGGCGAAACAGTGCAGCACGCCCCCGGGAATCCTCGGCGCGAACTCGTCCAGGACATTCGCGAGGTCCGCGTCGGCGTCGCGATTGTGGATGACCACGGGCAGTCCGAGTTCGGCCGCGAGTTCGAGTTGCCGCACGAATCCCGCGCGCTGCGCGTCCCGCGGCGTCTGGTTGTGCTTGTAGTAGTCGAGGCCGATTTCCCCAATCGCCACGACGCCGGGCTTCCTCGCGAGTGTTCGGAGCCGCTCAATCATCGCGCCATCCACCGCGCCCGCGTGGTACGGGTGTACGCCGACGGTCGCATAGATACCGGGGCGGATGAGATCGACCGCGGCCTCGCTCGTCGGCAGGTCATCGCCAATCACGACGAGCCAGTCCAGCGATTCGAGCGAGCGCGCGATCACGTCTTCGCGATCGGGATCAAACTTCGCATCCTGCAGGTGGCAGTGCGAATCCACCAACGGCATCGGTGCGCGTCAGTTCTGCGACGGGCCGCCGTGCGAAGGGCCGCTCTGCGGTCGTCCACCGCCTCCGCCGCCGCGTCCCCGGCGGCGACGCCGGCGCCCGCGGGGCCGCTGGCGTTGTTCGGCCGGCGCCTCCGTCGACGGCGCGGACTCTTCCGCGTCGCCGTCTTCGGATTCGCCTTCCGAATCGACACCGGTGTTCGCGGCCGCGATCACCTCGGGCTCCGTCCACGGCTCCGCCGACTCGTCCTCGAGCACGTCGGCCAGCGTGGATTCGCGCAGCGCGTGAACGGCCTCCGCCGGATGGTCTTCCATCTCGTCGCGCAATGCGCCGAAGTCGGCCATTTCCGGTTTCACCTTCTCCGGGATGTCGGCGCGACGTCCGCGCTGGTACAAGTCGTTCTCATACGCGAGGCAACACAGAAGCCGCCCGCATTGCCCGCTGATCTTCGACGGGTTGAGCGACAAATTCTGCCGCTTCGCCATCTTCATCGAAATCGGCAGGAACTCGCGCAGCCACGTCGTGCAGCACAGTTCGCGGCCGCACGACCCGATACCGCCGACGATCTTCGCCTCGTCGCGCACCTGAATGTGCCTCAACTCGATCCGCGCCTTGAATTCCCGAGCGAGATCCCGCACTAGGTCGCGAAAATCCACGCGGTCCTCGGCGGTGAAATAAAAGATCACTTTCTTGCGATCGAACGAGTACTCGCACTCGACGAGCTTCATCGCCATGTTGCGCTCGCGGATCTTCCGCTTGCACAGGTCCTTGGCCCGTTCCTCGTCCATCTGGATCTGTTTGTGCGTCATCGTGTCGTGGTCCGACGCGCGACGCACCACGGACATCTTCAGGCGTTCCTCGTCCTGCGGTGTCGCGTCCTCGGGACTGTCCACGCACACGCCGTACTCGAGGCCCCGGTCCGACCGCACGACGCACGCATCGTTCCGCCGGAGCGTGATGTCGCGCACGACGAACTGAAACACGCGCAACGGTTTGCGCATCCGCACGCGTACGATTTGGGCCATGGGTCCCGTCCCCCGCCGGCGTCAACCCGCCAGCGCGAAAAAGAGGTCGCGAAACACGCGATCCTCGGTGATGAACCGCTCCAGGTACAGCCGCGCCTTGTCCAGCGCGGCCAGTTTCTCCGCCGCGCCCTCGCCGGAGAGCCGCTCCAGCGCGTCCAGCCGATCGCGATTGAACACGAGCGACGCGTCGCGCGTCGCGCCGTACACCAGCGCGTCGCGGTACCACGTCTCGACCAAGTACAGCAGATCGAGTATATCACGCCGCGCCTGCGCGTCCGCGAGCGCCGCGATCTCGTCCTTGATCTCCTCGCGCGCCTCCTTCGTGAGGTCCGCGTCGACATCCGACGCCGCCGGCTTGAACTGCGACTCGATCGCCGTGCGTTGCGATTCGACGTACGCCGAGAATTCCTCGGCCACCGCCAACGGTTCCTCACCCGACGCGAGCCGTTCCACAAGATCAATAACGACCTCGCGCTTGTCGGAGTCCACCAGGTCGAACGCGCGGGACACCTGGCCCTGCGCCACGGCCGCGATCGCCGCGGCGCGGTCGGGCTCGATACCGCGATCGCGCGTGAGAATCTCCTCCACGGTCTCGCGGCGCAGCCGTCCAAACCGCACGCGCTGGCACCGCGACCGGATCGTCGGCAGCAATTGCTGCGGGTGTTCCGTGATCAGGATGAACG
>CAYUZD010000044.1:0-5693 GCA_964449475.1 uncultured Nitrospirales bacterium | reverse complement strand
CCGTTCGGCACGCGGTTCGATTCGATCAACCTGCGCAGGAACCGGATGGGCACGGTCTGATCTCGAATCTCGTCCAGTTGCATGCGCTATTCCGTCCGCCGTTCCAGCTCATCCGCGATGGCCTCGCGCGCCAGCTTCAACACGTCGGCCGCGATCGATTCCCGATCGCGACTGCCGTCCAGCCGCCGCACGCGGTCCGGTTCCGCCGCCGAAATCGCGATGAACCCCTGCCGCACGCGATTGTGAAACTCCAGCGGCTCGCGTTCAATCCGGTCGCCCGCCGCGCCGTTCTTCGCGCGCGCAAGGCCAATCTCCGCCGGAATATCGATGAAAATCGTCAGGTCCGGCTTGATTCCCCCAGTCGCGAGCCGGTTCAGTGTCGTAAAATCGACGTTGCGCAGACCGCGGCCCGCGCCCTGGTATGCCGTCGTCGAATCGTAGAACCGATCCGCGACGACTATCGCGCCGCGCTCGAGCGCCGGCCGGATGACTTCCGCCACGAGTTGCGCGCGCGCCGCTTCGTACAGCAGCAATTCGGCGACCGGCGTGATCGCCGTGTTCGCCGGATCGAGCAAAATCGCGCGAATCGTCTCCGCGATCGCCG
Source organism: uncultured Nitrospirales bacterium (assembly GCA_964449475.1). GTDB lineage: Bacteria > Hydrogenedentota > Hydrogenedentia > Hydrogenedentales > VFKU01. Next base: position 5,089 of record CAYUZD010000044.1, on the reverse strand, counting down.
ACCCGCCCGGCTCGCGCACAGCGAGCACATCGTGTCCCGCCGACTTCAGCGTGTCAACAAGGAGGCGGGCCTGCGTCGTCTTGCCGCAGCCCTCGATCCCCTCGAAGGTGATCAGCGCGCCTCTCATTCTTCGAGCAAACCGCGGCGGCTCGCGCGGCCCTCCTCGAAGAACTGTTCGAGCGCGGCGGCATCGTTCTTCTCGATTGCGTGGAGCACGGCATCCAGCGTTGTCCTGGCCTCCGCGAGCGCCGCGGCGATCGCCGCGCGATTGGTGAGGCAGATGTCCCGCCAGATTTCCGGCCGCCCTTCGGCGATGCGCGTCATGTCGCGGTAGCCCCGGCCCGCGAACGGACGCAGCCGCGGATCGCCCTCGGCCAGTTTCGCGAGCGCCGCCGCGAAAATGTGCGGCACGTGGCTCGTCCGCGCGACAAACCGGTCGTGTTCCGCCGGGTCCACCGGCACGACGTGCGCGCCGACGCTCTCCCACAACCGGACCACCGTGTCGTACGCGTCCTGCGCGTGGCCGTCCTGCGCCTCGACGAAACACACGCTGCCCGCGAACAGATCGGCGGACGCGTACTCCGGCCCGTATTTCTCCGACCCCGCCATCGGGTGGCTGCCGACGAACCGGTACGGGTCGGCCCAGGCCCGGCGCGCGTGGCGGCAAATATCGTCCTTCGTGCTGGCGACGTCCGTCACCGTCGTCCGCGTGCCGCAGTACGGACGAATCTTGTCGAGATACTCCGGCACGCCCGCGGGCGGCGTGCACAGCACCACGAGGTCCGCCTCCGTGACGGCGTCCGCGAGCAACTCCGCGATCGCGTCGATCGCGCCGCGGTCGCGCGCAACCTGCAGCGTCTCGGGTCGGCGCCCGACGCCGAGTACGCGCTTCGCGAGCCCGAGTTCCTTCAGCGCGAGCCCGAGCGAGCCGCCGAGCAGCCCCACGCCCACGATGGTCACCGTATCGAAATGATTGGACATGGTGAGCCCGCGATCACCCGGCGCGCGCGTGCGCGAGCGCTTCGGGAAGCGTAAACGCGTTCAGGTAGAGCGCGCGGCCGATGATGACTTCATCGACGCCGTCCGGTTCGAGCCGCCGCACGGCCTCGATGTCCGCGAGCGAACTCATCCCGCCGGACGCGGTCACCGGAATATCGACCGCGGCGGCAATCTCGCGCGTCGCGTCGAGGTTCGGCCCCTTCATCATGCCGTCGCTCAGAATGTCCGTGTAGATGATACGCCCTGCGCCGGCATCCTCGACCTTCCGCGCGAAGTCGGTTGCTGCCGTGCCCGTCACGTCCAGCCAACCCGCCAGCGCGACGCGGCCCGACTTCGCATCAATCCCGACGGCCAGTCGCGGACCGATCAGCGCGGCGGCGTGGTGCAGAAAATCCGGGTTCTCGTGCGCGGCGGTACCAAGAATCACACGGTCCGCGCCGAGTTCGATGAGTTTTTCCACGGTGGCGAGATCGCGGATGCCGCCGCCGACCTCGAACCGCACGCCCGCCTCCGCCATCGCGCGCAACTCGCGCTCGATGCAGCAGCGACCGGCCTTCGCGCCGTCGAGATCCACGATGTGCACGAGCGCGGCGCCCTGGTCGCGCCAGAGTATCGCCTGCTGCACCGGGTCGTCTGCGAAGACGGTTTCCTGGGCGTAGTCGCCCTGGATGAGATTGACGCAACGCCCTCCGCGAATGTCTACGGCGGGCAGGATGCGCATCAGGTGGCGGATCCGCCAAGCTTGCTCTTCGCCGCCGCGACGATCTGGCCGAACGCCTGTTCGTCGCGCACCGCGATGTCCGCGAGCATCTTGCGGTTGATGGTGATGTCCGCGAGTTTCAGCCCCTGGATGAACCGGCTGTAAGACAACCCGTGCGCGCGGACCGCGGCGTTGATGCGCGCAATCCAGAGTTGCCGGAAGTCGCGCTTCTTCGTGCGCCGGTCGCGGTAGGCGTACTGGCCGGAATGGTCCACGGCGCCCTTGGCCGTGCGGAACAGGCGGTGACGGCTGCCGCGGAAGCCCTTGGCGAGCTTGAGTACCTTGCGGCGGCGGTCCCGCGACGCGGGTGCGTTGGTCGAGCGTGGCATGACGTGTTACCTCTTCTTCGTAGGGCGCGGCGCGGTCGCCGCGCGATCCGTTCGGGTCAGTAGGAACCGTAGGGCAACAGGTTCTCGATTCGCTTCTGGTCACCGGGCGCGCCGATGCCGGGACGGCGCAACTGGCGGCGGCGTTTCGCGGCCTTCGCGGCCATCTTGTGGCGGCGTCCCGCGCGCGTAAACTTGAACTTGCCGTTCTTCGTCGATTTCACGCGCTTGGCGATCGTTTTGCTCGTCTTCAGTTTGGGCATGGCCTTCTCCTCGCCGGTTACGGACGGCGCGCCGCTCTAGTGATGCTGTTTCGCCGGCGACACAATCACGCTCATGTTCCGGCCTTCCATCCGCAGCCGCTGGCAGTCCGGCGGGTCCGCGATGTCGCCCTTGAGCGCTTCCACGATCCGCGCCAGCAGGTCCCGCCCGAACTCCGGGTGGGCCACCTCGCGGCCGCGAAACATGATCGTCAGCTTGACTTTATTTCCCTCGGCGAGGAATTCCTTCACGTGGTTCGTCTTGAACTCGAAATCGTGATCGGAGATCTTCGGCCGGTACTTGATTTCCTTGATCGTGATCGTATGTTGGTGCTTGCGCGCCTCTTTCTGGCGCTTGCTCTGCTGATACCGGTACTTGCCGTAGTCGATCAGCCTGCACACGGGCGGCTGCGCCATCGGCGCGACCTCGACCAGGTCCAACCCCCGCGTTTCAGCCTCCCGCAATGCGTCCTCGGGGCGCATGATCCCGAGTTGTTCGCCGTTGTTGTCGATGACGCGGACCTGCGGGCATCGGATCATCTCATTGATCCGGGTCGAGTCTGTGGTCTTCGTTTGCTTGTAGATGCTTACTTCCTCCTGCTGCGTCCGGGTAGCGCGCCGGACTTGTCGCGTGTCCGCCGAGCCAAAAACAAACCGCGCGGCGGGAGTACACACCCCGGCCGCGCGGACAGACTACGACTCCAGTCGTAAAGTGCCGACCGATCGCGCGCGCCACGGCGGCGGAACGGTGAGAAGCGGCCAAGGCTTCTGCTTGATGCCCATAGCCTACCAAACGCACGCCGGACACGTCAATTTCGCCGTCCTGCGCGCGCCTAGTCCCAGTTGTACACCAGCGACGTGTAGTAGGTTGTGTCGAGTTCCTCGATGCCGGGTTGCGGGGTGTTGTCGTACTCGTTACGCACGCCGAATTTGAGCTTCCAGCCGGACTTCTGGCTCAGCGGGATCTCGGCCGCGTTCTCGGCGTCGATCCGCCATTCGTCCACGTCCGCCGGCTCGAAGTAGTAGCCGAACCGGCTCGTGTAGCGGAACCACTTGCTCACGTCGAGGCGGTAGTCGTAGCCAAATTCGGCGAGGAAGCTGTCTTCCGACGTTGACACTCCGTTGCTGAACTCCTCGTGCTGGTACGCAAGACCGCCGCGCACCTTGAGTTCCTGGCGCTCGGACCGCAGCAGGAAATACCCGAGACCGCCCGTCAGCGTCGCGCGCAGATCGAGGTTTTCAAATTCGTCGTACTCCAACTCGAGTTTTTCGAACACGAACAACCGCGGCGAGACGTCCCGCTCGTAAATTTGCGTCCCCATCACCTCGTTCTGCGAACGCGCACCCTCGACCTCGGCGTACGCCCCGCGCAGTGTGAGCATCAGGCGGTCGCGTTCGCCCGTGCGCGTCGCGCTGACAAGCGCGCGCGCGTCGATCCGATCCGTGTTGCCCGATTTGCCGGTGAGCCCGAGTTCGGCGCGGCCGGTCCAGTTTGCGCGCGGCGGCTCGACAATGGGGACTCCCAAATCCTGCAGTACGGTCAGATGCGCAAGCGACAACGGCTGATATCGATCGCTCTTGACCAGCAGTTGCCGGCCGTCCTCAACGCGAAGCGTCCCCTGTGTTTCGTGTGTCGCGCCGACGCGCACGGTGCGCGGCTCGTCCGTCGTCACCGCGGCAACGTTCGCCATCGGGATCGGCACGACACCGCCAAATTCGGTCTCGATCGTCAGAGTCCCGCCCGCGATAGACACGACACGCCCCACCAGAACGGAACCGCCCGTCGTGCGGACTTCGTCGGGCGCCGCGCCACTCGCCCAACAAAGCGCCGCAATCGAAAAAAACAAAGCGAGAGCACGCATGATCACCTCCGGAATCTTCTTCGATGTCGGCGCGGTGGATTACGCCTGGTCGAGATCTTCGCGGGTCACACCCGGGAACCCAAGGATGTAGTCCGGCCCGAATACGCGCGACGGCGTCTGGAATCCCGGCTTCGCGGCGCCCGCCACGCACCGCTTCGCGATGTCCCACGCGGTCATCGCCGTCAGTGTGTATCCCTCGGGCGTCTGCATTCGCGAATGGATCGGTTTGCCCGATTTGTCCTTCGCCTCCGCCCACAGCAGCGACTTACCCGCGCGCCGTTCCTCGTCGGACGGGCCCGCCGGCCCCGCCTGGATTTGACGCTTGAGCAGCGACTGCACCGGCGCGGATCCCATCAGCCAGCCGATGTAGCGGCTCATCTTCGCCATCGACTGCAACTGCTTCGGCGCCGCCATGTACACCTGGATGTTCGGGACGCCCGTGCTGTGGTACGCGGTCGACACGTCGCCCCACGGAATCGTCATCACGTTGACCGGGCCCGAGCCGAAATCGATCGCCATCGTCTTCCACGCCGACGGCACCGGCGTAATCTTGCCGTCGCGGCGGATCGCGCCGCCCTTGTGAATGTTCTCGGTCATCGTCGTCGCCGTGCCGCGCGACGGCCGCCCGATCGCCTGAAACGCCAGCGTCAACTCGACGGCACCGGGCATCCGGTGTTTCATGTGCGCCGCGAGGCAATCGCTCGGCACGACGTCGAATCCCGTCCCGGGCATCAGCATCACGCCCGCCGCCTTCGCCTTGCCGTCCCGCGCCGCCATCGTCTCGAACACCTCGATCTCGCCCGTGATGTCGAGATAGTGCGCACCGGCCTTCATGCAGCCTTCCGCCATCGGTCGCGCGGTCCGCGAGAACGGCCCCGCGCA
>CAYUZD010000043.1:0-15255 GCA_964449475.1 uncultured Nitrospirales bacterium | reverse complement strand
AGCGCCCAGAAGGGAATCGAGAAGGGCGGGTTCGAGGCGGCGATTTCGGACGACCCAGCCGCGCTGGACGACGCCGCAGGGGTGGTGCTTCCAGGCGTGGGCGCGTTCAAGGACTGCTACGACGGTCTACTAGATCGGGGATTCACCCAGCCGCTGCTCGACTTTGCGAAGACCGGCCGGCCGTTGCTCGGGATTTGCGTGGGCATGCAGCTCCTGTTCGAGGAAGGCGAGGAGGGCGAGGGATCGCCGGGACTCGGTCTGCTCCGCGGCAAGGTGGTTCGTTTTCCGGATGCGTCCGGGACGGGTTTGAAAGTGCCGCACATGGGCTGGAACACCTTGAAACGCCAGCCGGGTCGGCCGTGTCTGCTGCTGAAACACTGCTCGGCGGAGCCTTTCGTCTACTTCGTGCACAGTTACCACCCGGTGCCGGCCGATCCGGGCGACGTGTACGCCACGACAGAGTACGGCGTCGAGTTCGCGTCGGTGGTTGGACACGACTCGATTTTCGGAGTCCAGTTCCACCCGGAGAAGAGCCAAGACGAGGGAATCGGGCTGTTGCGCGCGTTCGGCGAACTTGTAACGAACGCGGCCCGATCCGTTAGACTGTAGCCCTCGGGGGCGAATCGGGCCGGGGACACGTCTGCATGATCAAGCAAATTCTGGTGCCGACCGACGGCAGCGAATTTGCCACGATCGGCGTGCAATACGCGATTGGACTCGCAAAACAGCACGACGCCTCCATCGTCGGGCTGCACATCGTCGACATCCGGATGCTCGAGGGGCCCTTCCTGCGAGACATTTCCGCCTCACTCGGTACCGCGCCGTACGTGAATTACCAGAACAACATCGCGGCGATTCTGGACGAGCGCGGCAAGGCGACGCTGGACGACTTCAAGCAGCGGTGCGAGCGTTCGGGGATCGCGTTCCAAGGCGTGCAGGTGACGGGATCGGTGATGCAGACGATCGTCACGCAGAGCGAATTGGCGGACGTGATCGTAATTGGCCGCGGCGTCGAGCACGGCCAATGGATGGAGGGGCTGGTCGGATCGACCACCGAGAGCGTCATCCGGCACACGAAACGGCCGGTGCTGGTGACGGGCCGGAGCGAGGCTAAAATACGGCGGTTCGTCGTGGCGTACGACGGGAGCCAGCACGCCCGGAGCGCGCTGCAGTTCGCGACAAGCCTCGGGGAAGCGTGGCTGGTGCCGTTCGAGGTGGTGACGATCGCGCGGGAAGGCGGCGACCGGATCATCGAGGAGGCGCGGTCGTACCTCGAGGCGCACGAGCTCGCAGTCGAGTACACCATCCGCGACGGCGACCCGCGCGAGACGCTGATCGATTTTGCGCGCGAACGCGAGGCGGACCTGCTGGTGATGGGCGCGTTTGGGCATTCAAAGGTCCGCGAGTTGCTGATGGGAAGCACTACGCACTACATCTTGAACCATGCGCCGTGCCCGTTGTTGCTTGCGCGGTGAGGAGTCTTGGGGGGAGTACCGATGTCTGAAAATGCGTCGCTGACGAACGTCATCGCGCGGATCGGCGAGTTGCCCGTGATGCCCCAAATCGTGGGCAAGGTGATGGAACTGACGAGCGACCCCAACGTGTCGGTGTCCGAGGTCACGCGCGTGATTGAGAAAGACCCTGCGCTGGCGGCGAAGCTGCTGAAGGTCAGCAATTCTTCGTACTACGGCATGCGGCAGGTGGTGGGGACGCTCAAGCTGGCGCTCGTGATCCTCGGCGTGCGCGAGGTGCGGAACATCGTGGTTGCTGTGTCGGTCGTGGACGCGCTACGCGACGGGCCGACGGAGATCTTGCTGAATCAGCATGGCCTGTGGCGGCATTCGATCGTGGTCGCGGGCGTCGCGAAGAAGCTCGGGGTGCACACGCAGCTCAGCCTTCAGGGCGAAGATTTTGTCGCGGGGTTGCTGCACGACATCGGGAAGATGGTGCTGTGGCGGCAACTCGAACAGGAATACCGCGAACTGTACCTGCGTGCGAAAAGGGACGATGCGGCACTCCATGAACTTGAGCGGGCCAAGTACGGGTTTGACCACGCGGACGTGGCGGCGGCGCTGGCCTCGGCCTGGAGTCTGCCGGAATCGCTTCGCTCGGCGATGCTGCACCACCACGACGGGCCGAGCCGCGACATCGCGAAGGCGAAGTCGCCGCGGCTGGCCGCGCTGGTGCGGATTGCGAACCTGGCGGCGCACGACGACTGGAGCCGCGAGTCGCCCGAGGACCTCGCATCGTGCACGGAGAAGTGCTGGTCGCAGCTCGAATCGAGCGAGCGGCGGTATGGATTGACTGAGCGGCGCGATTTGCTGCTGAGTTACGTCCAGACGATGGAAGAAGCCGGAGTGCTGGCGATCTGACGCCTGGGGAGGAGCCGAACCGAATGGAAGCCGATCCGATCAAGCGCGCTCTCGAGGCGATCGATCAGGAACTCGAGGACGCGATGCTCAACCTGAGCGCGACGAACGAGCGCGTGGACGGGCTGCTCAATGAGTTCAGCGCAGGGCGCGACCTGACGATTCCGCGGGCGGCATTCGAGGCTGAACCCATCGATGCGCCGGATCCGGAGACCGTTGAGGATGCCGGCGCGCCCATGGACGCATCGGTGCCGGAAGCCGGGGCGTCCAACGACGACGAAGACGAGTTCGACGAAGAGGACGAGGACGACGACGAGTGAGCCCGCGCGCGTTCTGAACCCCCGGATTGTCCTGGGTTGCGGGTTCATTCGGTGGCGGTGTACAGTATTGACAATGAAACTGGTGCTTGCATCGATTCGCGTTGCGCTGGCGCTTTGGGTTTGCGTCGGAGTCCAGTTGCACATCGGACTCGAGCACACCGCGTTGCACCACCACCTTCAGGATCACGCGGAAACCGCCCAAGCGGACCATTGCCGGAGCGATCGGGATAGTGCTCCTGAGTCGGGCGCGACCATCTGCTGCCTGCAGTCGTCGAACCACCACCACGATCACCACGCGCCGCACTCGCACCAAATCGAAGCGACCACCGGCCCCTCGCCGCAACGCCTGAACCAACCGCTCCACGCGGAGTTCGTTTCCACGATCGCCCTGCAGCCTGTGTCGCCGGTCGCGCGTTTCGTCGCGCCTGGCGACGAGGTGACCGCTTCCGATCCCGGACTTGCGCGAGACATCGCCCCGCGCGCACCGCCCGCCGCGTAGTCGAATCCTCATCCAACGGCTAAGACGCGCAGTCGCGCGCCTTTAGTGTATTTCGACTACGCGCCGGACTCTTTGTCCCGGCGCACTCCGAGAGGACAGTGGCATGACGTGTCGCACTCTGACGCGTGCGGTGTGCGTGGCGGTGTTGATCAGCTTTGGCGGGTGCAGGACCGTGCCCGAGCGACCGATCGATGCGAGAGCCCGGCTCGCTGCGATCCGCGCGCAGGCGGTCGATGTCGAACCCGTGCAGGCCTTCGCGGCGAGACTCGCGGAGGCCCGCGGCGGCGGTGCGGTTCGCGTGGAGCCCAGCGACGGCGTGACGCTCGAAGAAGCGGAAGTGATCGCGCTGTGGTTCAACGCGGACCTCCGTGTCCTTCGTTTCGAGGCGGAACGAATCGGGGCGCTCGCGCGCACCGCGGGGCGCTGGGACGATCCGGCGCTGGAAATCGCGAACGGCGCGAAGTGGTTCGACGGGGCGATCGACTCGTCGTGGATTGGCTCGGGGTCGTTGAGCGTCACGATTCCGCTGTCCGGCCGGCCTCGTGCGGAACGGCGGATGCGCAGCGCCGAGCATCGTGAATCACTGTTGGCCGTGGCCGGGACGGAGTGGCACACGCTGACGGCCCTGCGCGAGGCATGGATTCGCTGGTCGGCGGCGATTGCCCGGCACAGACTCCTTGATGAACACGTCCAGTTGGTGTCTCGATTCGCGAAATCGACCGACGATCTGGAACGGGTGGGCGAAGTCGATTTCGCCACGGCCCGCATGTTCCAACTCGACCGGATCCGGAAACAGGCGCAGCTCGACGCGGCGGCATTCGACGAGCAACAGCTTCGGACCGCCGTACTCGCGATCATGGGACTGGTACCGGAGGCTCCCGTGGAATTGATGGACGGCATGGCCGTCGCTCAAGTCGAGTCGTCGGGCAAAACCGAGTCGCGCGATCCGATCCTCGGACATCCGGACGTGGTCCGTGCGCTCGCGGCGTACGACACAGCCGAGCGCCGCGTCCGGCTCGAAGTCCGCAAACAGTTCCCCGATATCACGTTCTCGCCCGGGTTCGATGCCGAGCGGGACGAGACCGCGGTGTTGTTGGGCCTCGGGTTTCCGATCCCGGTGTGGAACGCGAATCGCCAGGGGATTGCCGAATCCGTCGCGGAACGCGAGGTCGCACAAGCGCGCGTCGACGCCGCGCTGCTGCACGCAGCGGCGGAACTGGCCGAGGCCCGCGCGGCACTCAGCGCCGGCCAAGTTCGCCGTCAGCGACTGGTCGGGGAGGCGGCCCCAGAGGCGGACCAACTCCTTGTCCGTTCGACCGAACTGCTTCGCGTCGGCGAGGCGGACTTTACCGTGCTCTTCCAGGCGCTGACCCTGGCCTTCGAAGTGAAAGCCGAAATCCTCGACGCGATTGCGGAGGAGGAGACGGCCGCAACGCGGCACTCCGCACTTGTGTCTCCGGATTGGCCGGTGGAGTTGGAACACATCGAAGCCAATCCGATCGAATCTGGAGAACCGAAATGAATCGCTTTGTACCGTTGGCGCTGATCGCCGCTGGAACGCTTGCCGCGGCGCTCTCCGGGTGCACAGAGGGAGCAGGCGACCCGGCCGCTACGCCACGCAGTTCCGAGACTTCGAACGTTCCCGTTGTCGCCGATGAAGTGAAGCTGGGAGGTATCTCCGTCCCGCCGGATGTGCGCAACAACCTCGGCATCACATTCACGAAGGTCGAGCGGCGGCAGGTCCGTGATCTGCTGCGCGTGCCCGGAGCGTTCGAGGCGCTGCCCAATGCACGGCACGAGTACCGCGCGCCGCTTTCGGGCCACCTGCGGCTGGCCGTCGCGCAATTCGACCCTGTGGCCGAGGGCCAGCCTTTGTTTACGCTGGACTCGCCGGACTGGCGCCGTGTTCAACATGAGGCCGTCGAGGCGGAGGGCGAAATCAAGATCGCGGGGGCGACGCTCGACGTGGCGAAGAGCCGCCTGCTGGAGGCGCAGACATCCCACGCGATTGCCACGCAACGATTGCAGAGCCTCTCGTCCGCGCGGGTCCGGCGCGCCGATCTTGAGGCCGAGACAGCAGCGATCGAGGCCAGCTTGCAACGCCTTCAGGCGGAGATCGACGCGGCCGCGGCCGCGCTCGACGAGGCGGAGGAGCACTACCTGTCGCGGCTGCGCACGTTGTCGTCGATCACGACGCTACCGATGGCGCGGTTGCTCGAAACGACCAACGATGACGAGCCGCGCTGGCGCGCGATCGACGCGCTCGAGGTCCGCGCGCAACAACCCGGTGTCGTGGAGTCGGTCGCGGTGAACCAGGGTGGCTGGCGCGAGACGGGCGAGCTCGTGTTGGTGACGCTCGATCCGGCGGCGCTTCGGTTTCATGCCGACGCGCCTCAGTCCGAGCTCGCGCGCCTGCGCGACGGCATGCGCTGCCGGATTGTGCCGCCACAGGGCGGAGGCGCGTTGGCACAGGATGCGGTGGAAGCGACTTTGCACGTCGGCCTGACGGCACACGTCGCCGAACGGACGATCTCGGTCTACGCGCAGCCGGACTCGATTCCCTCGTGGGCGAAGGCAGGCGTGTCGGGGTACCTGGAAATCCCGCGTGAGGATGCCGTAGCAGAACTCGCAATCCCCGTCGCATCGCTCGTGCAGGACGGTCTGGAGACGTACTTCTTTCGCCGGAATCCGAATGACGCGGACAACGTGCTGCCCGTGAAGGCGGATCTGGGTCCGTCGGACGGCAAGTGGGTCGTGGTATGGAGCGGCGTGAAGGAGGGCGACGAAATCGTGCTGGACGGCGCGTATGCGCTCAAGCTCGCGGGCGGCGGCGCGAAGGCGCCCGAAGGGTACCACTATCACGCCGACGGCACGCTGCACAAGAACCACTAGGGAACGCTACGGATGCTCAGAAAACTCATCGCGTTCTCGCTCAACAACTCCGCGATCGTGTTGGTGCTTGCGGCGTTGGTCGTTGTGCTCGCCGCGATTCGGCTGGCACGAATGCCCGTTGACGTGTTCCCCGAACTCAACGCGCCGACCGTGGTGCTTCTCTCCGAGGCGGGCGGATTCGCGGCGGACGAGGTCGAGCAATACGTGACGTTCCCGCTCGAAAGCGCGGTGAACGGCTTGCCGGGTGTGCGGCGTGTCCGCAGTGGCAGTGCCATGGGTCTCTCGCTAGTGTGGGTCGAGTTCGACTGGGGGACGGACATCTACCGCGCGCGGCAGGTGGTCGCGGAAGGGTTGGCGGGCGTGCTCGACCAAATGCCGGAGCAAGTCCACACCGAGATCGCGCCGATTACGGGGATCACGGGCGAGATCATGCTGATGAGCGTGACTTCGCCGGACGGCTCGGTCAGTCCGCTGGAATTGCGGGCGTTCGCGGAGTACGAATTACGCCAGCGCCTGCTGGGCGTCGCGGGCGTGTCGCAGGTGGTCGCCATCGGCGGCGAACTCCCCGAGTATCAGGTCCACGTCCGGCAGGACGCGCTTCGGATGTATGGCATGAGCATGGCGGATATCGCCGCGGCCGCCTCCGCCGCGCACAGCACCGCCGCCGCGGGATATCTGGCCAACATCCAGGGGATTGAATTGCCGATGCGGCAGAGCGCGCGCGTCCGCGGGGTCGAAGACATCCGCAACACCATAATCGCGTACTCCGGCGGCGTGCCCGTCACGCTCGGGCAGGTGGCCGACGTTCAGCTCGGTCCGGCGCCGCGGCGCGGCACAGCGAGCCAGGCCGGGGAGCCCGCCGTCGCGGTCGCGATCAAGAAGGCGCCGTTCACCAATACGCTCCGCATCACGGACGAGATCGATCGCATGCTCGACGCGATCGAACCTTCGCTGCCCGCGGGCATGGCGATTGATCGGCACGTGATGCGGCAGGCCGATTTCATCGACCTGTCGCTCCGGAATCTCGTGCATGTCCTCCGAGATGCGTCTATATTCGTCGTTGTCGTGTTGGTGCTATTCCTGATGAACGCGCGCACGACGCTCATCACGCTCACAGCGATTCCGTTGTCAGTCGCGGTGGCGATTCTGTTCCTGGACGCGCTGAGCCTGACGATCAACGTCATGACGCTGGGTGGGCTGGCCATCGCGATCGGGGAGTTGGTCGACGACGCGATCATCGACGTCGAGAACGTGCATCGCCGGCTCGGCGAGAACGCCCGTCTGTCCGAGGACGTGCGCCGACCGCGCGTGCGGGTGATCTTTGAGGCGAGCAACGAGATCCGGTCGTCGGTAGTGTTTGCGACCGTCATCATCGTCGTGGTCTTCGTTCCATTACTGTTCCTGCAAGGCATTGAGGGCCGGTTTTTCCGGCCGATGGGCTATGCCTATATCGTGTCGATCCTCGCCTCACTAATGGTCGCGCTGACCGTCGTGCCCGCCCTCTGCAAGTTGCTGCTGAAACAACGCGCGGCGCACGCGGCGGGGGACGGGCGACTGGTCAAGTGGCTGAAGCGCACCTATGCGCCGATCCTCGGGTTCTCGCTGCGCAAGCGACGCACGGTACTTGCGGGCGCGCTCGCGGCCACAGCGTTCAGCTTGTGGCTAGCCTCCACCTACGGGAGCGACTTCCTTCCGGAATTCAACGAGGGCACGTTCACCGTATTCACCGACGCTCCGCCCGGCACGTCGCTCGACGAGAGCGATCGGATGGTGCGCGGTCTGGATCGATCGCTCGCCGCTATCGAAGGTGTGAATTCGGTCGTGCGACGGACGGGCCGGGCGGAGCGGGATGAGCATGCTCACGGGGTCAACCGGAGCGAGATTCAGGTGACCGTCCAGCCGGGCTACGAAAAGGCGGAGATTCAGGCCAAGATCTATGAGACGCTGGACAACCTGCCCGGCATCCTCACCGAGGTCGGCTCGCCCATTGGACACCAATTGTCCCACGTCATGTCCGGTACGCAGGCCGCGATCGCGATCAACATCTTCGGCGACGACCTCGAACGGCTGCGAGACATCGCACGGAGCATCGAAGCGGAGCTGCGCTTGATGCCAGGAACGCGCGACATCATCGCCAATCGCGAGGCGATGGTGGAGTCCCTGCCGATTCGATACCGCGGCGAGGACCTCGCGCGGTGGGGGCTTACGCGGGCGTCGGCGGCGGCGCAGGTTGAGACGGCGTTGAACGGCCTGCACGTCGCGGAGGTTAACGATGGTGTGCGCCGCTACGACATCGTTGTGCGGCTGCATCCGGACGAAAGGCGCACCGTGCAGCAGGTCAAAGACCTGCTGCTTATCGGCGCCGGCGGCGGGCTGGTGAAGCTCAGCGAAGTGGCCGACATCGGCCCCGAATACATGGCGCTCGGCGTGCAACGCGAGAACGGACGCCGCAAAGCCGTGATCTCTCTGAACGTCGGGGAGGGTTCAAACCTCGGGGATCTGGTCGAGGCGGTCCAGGCAAAGGTGGATCCGATCGTTACCGAGTTCGGGTACACGGCGGAGTACGGTGGTCAGTTCGAGGCGCAGCGCTCCGCGAGCCGCGCCATCTATCTGATGGGGGCGTTCGCGGCGGTCGCAGTCTTTGTGTTGCTCTCCAGCGCGTTCAACTCCGCGCGCGCGGCGTTGCTCGTCATGCTCAACCTTCCCCTCGCGCTGATCGGCGGCATCGTGGCCATTTTCCTGAGCGAGAGCGATAGTGTCATTGCAAATTCAGCAGCGCTTTTCGGTATGGGTAGCTATCAGGCTCCCGTGATTTCTATTGCGAGCATGGTGGGGTTCGTGACGCTGTTCGGCATTGCCGTGCGGAACGGGATCCTGCTCGTCAACCACTACAAACATCTGCTGCTCGTTGAGGGCAGGGCCTTCCACGAGGCCATCGTCCAAGGCTCGCAGGAACGCCTGGTGCCCATCCTGATGACTGCCCTCACGGCCGTGCTCGGGCTGATCCCCATCGCGCTCGCCAAGGGCGAGCCTGGGAGCGAGTTGCTTGCCCCTCTGGCCATCGTCGTTCTGGGCGGACTGGTCACGTCGACCCTGCTAAACCTCGTTGTGGTACCGGCGGGCTATTATCTGCTGTTCAGGGAACGCCCGATTCAATTGAAGCAAGACGCGGACCGAGTGGACGCGTCATAAGACCCAAACGGAGGGAGAACCATCATGACGAAGTGGTCCATTGCGCTAGCCGTGATCGCGTCCGCGCTCACGGGATGTTCGGGGAAACCCGAACCGACTCCGGCCGAGGCCGCGCCGGAAACGGCATCGGTGGCGGCTCCGACCGACGCTGAAGAAGAGATACCCATGACGGACCTACAGGCCATCAGGATCGGGCCGTATGACGTCCAGCCGATGTTCGAGGAGGAATTATCGGACGGCCACTTCAACATCCGGATCACGGGCGGGGACGTCGCAGCGGTGCGGGAGTGGGTCGGGCCGGAGGACGCGTCCGGCGTGGTGGTGGTCAAGACTGTCATCGAGCGGGATTACCACCACGGGCACGTCGAGATGCCCGACCCCATCCCGGCGGATGCGCGCCTGTGGATCGAAATCGAGACCCCAACAGGAGAACGGCTGAAGGGCAGCGTGCCGCTAAATCCATAGCGAGGTTCTTGCGATGAGAATGAAGCGCTACCGCAGGGTGCCTTTCAAGGAGAATGCAGTAGGCGCACGAAACCCAATCGATGCAACGAAGGGAGTCTATGATGAAACAGTTGCTACTGATCGCGTTCGTCATTGTGTCCGGCGTGGTGGCCTGCACCCAGCCGTATGAGGCCGCCGAGGAGACGAAAGGTTCGTTGGTACCCTCCGAGGCGACAAATGGCGAAGAAGAGCAGGTGACCGAACTCGCGCCCATCACGATTGGACCATACAAGGTCAGCGCCAATTACGAAGGCCCGCTGGCCGACGGTCACTTCAACTTACACGTCACCGGGCCCGAATTCGCTGCCATTCGCCAGTGGGTCGGTCCGGAAGACGCATCGGGCGTGCTCGTCAGCAAGGCGGAGGTCATGCCGGATCACATCCATGCCGGCGTCGAGATGCCCGACCCGATCCCCGCGGACGCACGATTCTGGATCGAGATCGAGACGCCGGATGGCGAACGCTTGAGAGGAAGCATGCCGCTTCTGAAGTAGCGCACGTCCCGTGCGTTTGTGGGCCTGCGCGGTAGTGGATGTCTTGCCGGCCCGCGACACATAATGTCGGCCGCGCCACTCGTGGGGGGACGGTCAACGTGGATCGGCACACGGCCTTTCTGGTCGTCTTTGTTGTTTGTTGGGGTGTAAGTGTCGCGCTCGCCGTCATGTGGTTTCGCCGCGTGTGGATCCATGCATCCAGATTGCGATCGGCCGTGGTCAACGTGTTGCTTACGGGATCGACGCTGGCACTGACCGCGCTGGTAGGCGAAGCGTATTTCTATTTTGTGAATGTCGAACCGGACAGCTACCGATTCACGCTCGCGCACCAACGCTGGATGCAGTTGTATTGGCGGCCGATCAACTCGCTGGGCTATCGGGACGATGAATACACCGCGCGCGATGTTGAGTCGCACCGGATCTGCGTGGTCGTAGGTGATTCCTTCGCCGCCGGATCGGGCATCGCGGACTATCGCGACCGGTTCGCCAATGTACTCGCGGAACGGCTCGGATCGGATTGGATCGTTCCCGTCGTCGCCAACGGCGGCTGGAGCACGGAGCGTGAGTGGCAGGCACTGCGCGAGTACCCATTCGAGCCTGACGTCATCGTGCTCCAATATTATCTCAACGACATTCTCGATGCCGCGGGCAGTCTCGGGCACACGATCACGCCCGAGATCGAGCGCCCACAAGGCCTGACCGGATTCCTGACGCGCCACTCCTACCTGTTCGATCGCCTCTACTGGATGGTGTATCGCTTGCACCTCGTCCGGTCCGGCGACCGCTTCTGGGACGACCTTCGCGCGGCCTACGCCGACCCCGAAATCTGGGCACGACACGATGAAGCGATCCGGGATTTTTGCGCGTTCGCGAAGGAACGGGACCTGCCCCTGCTGGTGCTCGTCATCCCGCACCTCGAACGCGTGGAGCAGAGCCGGCCGGTGACCGAACGAGTCGCCTCCGCGTTCGTGGAGGCCGGCGTGCCCGTACTCGACATTTCGCCCTTGATTGCCGACCGCGCTCCCGCGGACATGGTCGTGAACCCCTTCAACGCCCACGCCAACGAGGCCCTAAACCAGGACATGGGGGAGTGGTTACACCAGGAGTTCGCCAAGCTCGACTGGGCGGCCCCAGAATAAATTCTTCCATCGGTTGGCCGAAATGGCCAGCCTACTTAGAAGGTAAACAAGAATCCGAGGACCGGGCCGTTCATCGTCGATTCGATTTCGACGTCGTTCTCGGTCTCAAAGTCGATGTTCATGTACCGGTAGCCGAAGGTCATCGAAAACCACTCATTTATCCGGTAGCGCGTTTCCGCGTTGATGTTCCATGTCAACTCCGATCCCACGCCAAACCCGCTCACATCCGCGCGGAGGCCGGTCGAGAATTTGGGACCAAAGTGAAACTGTACACGACCGCCGATGAGCGGTTCGGCCCAACTCTCGGTACGATCGGCGCTGACGGTCGTACCGCCTCCGTCGCTAATGTCCACATCGGTGCCAACGATTCCGATACGTGTTCCGAGGAGCGGGTCAAACGTCAGTTTCCGTTCGTTGAACTGTTTCGTGAAGCGATAGAAACCGCCCAGTTCGATGAACGCCTGGTCCAGCTTCACATCGATCTCACCGGTGGCCCCGATATTCTCGTCCTTGTCCAGCCGCGTCCACATCACGTCGGCGAATATGCCCCAAGGACCATGGTGTGCTTCGGCATGAAGCATGATTGCTTTGTCCAGAACCTCGAGCAGGTCTTTGAACTCGGCGTCCACCTCCGCTTCAAGCGGCCCGGCGTCCACTTCCGCCCCGACGGCCGAGAGCCAGAGGTAGGGCTGGACTTCGAACCACCAACCGTCAGGTTCGCTCAGCGAAAGCTGACGCTCGGTGGCCGAATCGCTCTGGTTGTCCTGGGCGTGAACCCCGCTCCACGCACAGAGAGTTAGGACTGTTGCGGCGGTGAAGGCATACAATCTCTTCGGATTCCGGATGGACGCTGTGTTCACTGGTGCGATTCCCTCGTTGTGGGATGGCTCGGTTGCAGCCATCGGGTGTCTCGGACAACTTAGCAAAGCATATGCCAGCGCCGCGGTTGGGGGAGTCATCGGAGGGATGCACTCCGCATCAACTGCGCGACTTGGCGGGTCGCGCGATTCCCAACTTTTTGATCCTGAAATAGAGCGTGCTTGGATTGAGGCCCAGCCGCATCGCCGCACCGTCGGGCCCCTTAATCCGCCACTGACAATCCTCGCAGACACGAAGTATATGCAAGCGCTCCACTTCCTCCAGGTTGCTCGCCGCCGGACCGGCAAGCGGTTGAACCGGCGCGATCGACGCTTCCCCATGTTCGGCGGCGCTTGGGAGGAGATTGTGGTGAAGCTGAAACACGGGGCCATCAGACAGAATTATCGCGCGTTCGAGAATGTTTCCGAGCTCCCGGACATTTCCCGGCCAGCCGTATTCCTGAAGCGCCGCGATAGTGTCTGCCGAGATTCGCTTGAATTTCTTACCGAGAGCAGTTCCCTTTTTGTCGACCAAGTAGGAGACGAGCAGGGGAATGTCTTCCTTACGTTCGCGAAGCGGCGGCAGCTTAATGGGGAACACGCCCAGCCGGTAATAGAGGTCCGACCGGAACCGGCCCGCGCTGACCTCGGCCTCTAGATCCCGATTGGTCGCGGCAATGATCCGGACATCCGCGGTCTGCGTTTCCATGGAACCGAGCCGCTGATACTCCCCCGACTGCAACACGCGCAGCAGTTTCGACTGCAAATCCAGCGGCAGTTCGCCAATTTCGTCGAAGAACAACGTACCCCCGTTGGCGAACTCGAATCGTCCTATCTGTCGCCGTACGGCGCCGGTGAACGCACCCTTTTCGTGGCCAAACAACTCACTTTCGATGAGTGTGGCCGGCATGGCGGCGCAGTTGATGACGGCCATGGGCCGGCCGTTGCGCGCACTGTGTTGATGCACCGCCCGCGCAATCAATTCCTTTCCGGTCCCCGTCTCACCCGAAATCAGCACCGGCGTTGATGTCGGTGCCACGCGCCGGACCAGTTGCAACGTCGCCCTAAGCGCCGGGCCCGAACCGATGATCTCCTGGAACTCGTGCTCCCGGTCGTACTCAGACCTCAGGAACCGGTTCTCCAGCTCGAGCTCGGCTTTGAGCCTGGTCACTTCCTCCAGTGCGCTGCGCAACTGCAATTCAGCGATTTTCCTCGGTGAGATGTTGCGGCCCGAGGCGACCCACCACCGCGCCCGGTCTTCCTGATAGCCGATTGGGGCCCCCTGCAATTCCCACCAGGTGATTTGTCCCGCGGGGCCAATGTGGCGCACTTCGGCGGAGAATTTTCCCGTGACGAGTGCCTTGGCCACTTCGCCGGCGAACAACTTGCCATCGTCCTCATGCATGAGCGACGTTAGCCCCACGAGATCCAAACGGCGCGGGATCTCGCCCGGCGCATAGCCAATCGCGTGACCGAGATCTCCGAAAAAATACACGTCGAGGTCGTTTCCGTCCTGGGAGATCTCCGCGGAACACATCACTTCGAACGCCGACTCCATCAGTGCACGGAGATGCGGCGTCGTGATCTCTTGCGCGACAAGAGAATGCGGGGCGTCCAGAGGCTTCATGGTACGGACTTTCTAAATCACGCCGGTTTGTGGGCGATAGCGTGACAGGCGCATACAACCAAGTCAAGATATTGACCTTCCGGGATTCTGACCCTTGGCGGTCCGTATTCTGACTCGCTTCTACGATGACCCAAGAGAATTCGAATTCGAGCGCATGTGTTTGATTGGCACAGTCCTTACTGGGGCTGTCCCATGCCCCTCCGAATTACGACTGAGGAACCGCCGCGGCAGACCATTCGGGTGGATGGAAACTTGACGTTGACCAATCTCCAAACACTCGCGGCGGTTTGCGATTCGGCGGGCACAAACGTGGTGATCGAACTGGGTGGACTTCTGACAGCGGATGAGGCGGCGGTCAATCTGCTCAAGCAGCTGAGAAGTAAAGGGGCGATACTTCACGGGGCCAGACCGTACGTTTCGATGTTGCTGGAAACCTCATGAGACCGCCTCGCGTGGCCGTGACCGATACCGGGAACAGACCGCGCCGACGCCGCAAGGAGAAGAAATGATCGGACACATTGCACGGTTCGCCTTGTTCTGTTCGCTGATTCAGTTTCAGCTTCACGCCCAGGACGCCCCCGACCCGCTACTCGACCAGGGTTGGCCCAGAATCCACGCCAAGGGTAATCGACAGGTGGCGGTACATCAACCACAGGTCAATTCGTGGACCGACTATCGTGAGATCCGGTTCCGTTCGGCCGTTGCCGTGATCGATGGCCGAGGTGCAGAACCCGCGTATGGCGTGGCCGAGGTTTCCGCGTCGACCAAAGTGGACCATGAGTCCCGTAGCGTCCTCATCGAAAAGCCGGAATTCTCGCTAAGGTTCCCAAACGTGTCCGAAGCAAATGCCGCGCGTCTCGAAGCGATCGTTCGCGAAGTGGTGCCGGTGAAAAGCTCGCTCGTGGTTTCGCTCGATCGGCTTGTAGCCTACATCGACGCTGGCACCGCGTCGCAGAAGGAAGTCGCCGCCAATATCGATCCGCCAAGGATCTTATTCAGCGATCGCCCCGCGGTTCTGGTGATGTTCATGGGCGAACCAGAATTCAAGTCCGTCGGCGGTACCAGCCTGATGGCCGCGGTCAATACCAATTGGGATGTCTTTCTCGATTCCCAGTCGAGCACCTACTATCTGCTCGTGGACGGAGGGTGGATATCCAGCACGGACCCGCTGGCAGGCACGTGGTCGCCGGCGAAGGCACCCTCGGATATCGGCAAATTGTCCGATGACGAGAACTGGATTTCCGTCAAGGAGGCTGTGCCCGGCCGCACGCTGGAATCGCTCCCGAGGGTCATTGCGAGTACCGAGCCAGCCGAGTTGATCGTAACGGACGGCGAGCCGAGCTTCTCCCCGATCCCCGGAAC
>CAYUZD010000042.1:9773-15399 GCA_964449475.1 uncultured Nitrospirales bacterium | reverse complement strand
CGCATCTTCATCTGGCCGAGGAGTTCGCCGTCCATTTTGCACTTGCAGTTGGCGCAATGCATCGTGAGGACGCGGCGATGGCGATCGGTCACGTTCGGGCCGGTGCGGTGGAGCAGGAGCGAGTGGAAGAAGACGCCGTCGCCGGGGGCGAGGTCGATGGCGACCTCGTCGGGGTGCGGGATGGGGTAGTCCTTGGCGTAGACGATGCCGAAGTTCTGGCGAGGGCCGGCGTCATATTCGTGGACGACGGGGGCCTTGTGCGAGCCGGGGAGGAAGCGCATGGTGCCGTTGTCGGCGTCGGTGGCGTCGAGCGCGATCCACGTGCCCATGATCTGGTCGGCGGGGCCGAAGTTGAAGTATTGCTTGTCCTGGTGCCAGGGGTGGTGGACGTCGTCGAGCATGGGCGGCTTGTAGATCATCATCGTGAGGAAGCACTTGATGTCGGGGCCGAGGATTTGTTCGACGACGTCGAGGAGGTTCTTGTTCTCGGGGTAGTCGCGGAAGGTGTCGTCGTGCCAGTCGGGCTGGAGGAGTTTCCAGACGCCGAGTTCGGGGTCGGCGGGCTTGTATTCGCCCTTGGCGACGCGGACGTCGCGCACGACCATTTTTTCGCCGCCGGGCGGGAGATCGCCGTGGGCGATCTCGGACGCGCGGCGTTTGTATCGAGCTATTTCTTCGGGCGTGAGGATGTTTTTCACGACGATGTAGCCTTCGTCCTCGTACTGCTGTTTTTGTTCGTCGGTGAGGACGACGTTGAGTGTGTGCGTGGCCATGGCGGGTCGAATCCTCCGTGGTGCGGCGTCGCCGTGCGGTGAAGCGCTATCGGCGCGCGCGAGACGAATTCGAGCGTAGCACAGGGTCATGCATAACGCCATTTTAAAATCGGGTTTCGGGGCGGGGAGCGGCGCGCAACCGGTTGGATCGCGCGGAGTTGCGGCGTGGGCGAATCCTTGCGCGCCGTCGCGCGGGGGTGCTACTGTAGTGGCCCCATCTTTGGAGAGGTGACCGAGCTGGTCGAAGGTGGCGCCCTGCTAAGGCGTTGTACGGTCAAAAGCCGTACCGCGGGTTCGAATCCCGCCCTCTCCGCCACAAAATTTAATTCTATCTAGCTAGTAATACTCTCATATCAGGAATTCACCGTTTCCGCGGCGTTTCGCCAGATACCCTGGACGCCGGGGCCTCTCTGGTTCGGCTTCCGCGCTCTCCCGAGCAGGAATTGGGCGATTCTCTCTGGCGGACCACCATGTCAAGACGGAAGATTACTCGTAGTCTGTTTGCGCGAGCACGCTGAAGTGTACGCGCATCTTGTCCGGGCCGTAGTCATTCGTGAGCATAGGCTCGTACGTTAGAAGAGGCAGCTTAGACACTGCCCATGCGTTACAGCGCGCACAGTACTCCGCCCAGGTTTCGCGCTCGGGTGCCCAGACTTCTTCCTGGCGGAAATCGAATCGACCGTAGAGGCCGTCCACGTAGGGAATTACGGCGCTATACGTATCCTCGTTGCAGATGCACCATAGTTCTACTCGCGTAATCGCGTATCCATTGCTCGCCAGAACGCCGGCGGCGGCGACGGCGTCGGATTTGGCCCAAGCGATGCGGCCTACGGGATCGCAAAACGGACTTAGGCCCGCCTCGGTGAAGATGGTCAGGGCCGGCGCGAGTTGACCGAATGATGCCTCGGAATCAGGCATTACTCCACTCGTAGCGTTCATCGCGGATGTCCTCCAGCACCTTGAGCTTTTCGATCGTCAGACCCCGGTTCTTGGTCTCGACGATGTCTCGTGTGGCGAATTTGCGCAGTACGTGGGTCACCATTTCGCGGCTCGAGCCAATCAATTGGGCTAACTCCATGTGGGAGAAGCGAACGGTCAGCGTGCGCCCATCCGGCGTGTCTTCGCCCATGAGACGGTTAAGTTCGAGCAGTACGAAAGCAACACGCGCCTCGACCGGGCGCATCATGAGATCGGCCATTCGCACCTGTAATCGGTGTACGCGATCGAGTCCAGCTTTGGTGAGTCGATAGGCCACATTGGGATAGCGTTGCATGAGTTCGTTCAGTTCGCGCGTTGGAATTCTGCAGAGGCACACGGAGGTGACTGAACGGTAAAACTCGCCATATCGCTCGGCCGGATCGGGCGTTAGCGATCCGAAGACATCGCCCGGCTCGAGCAGGCATACCGTCATCTGCCGGCCATCCTCGTCCATCAACTTCATGCTGACGTATCCGCGCTTGACGGCCCACAACGCCGGCTCCTCCTCCGATGCAGCGGGGATGACCGTCTTCGCGTCGAGTGTGATGATACGTGCCCACCGGAACATCTCGCCGAGTTCATTCTCGGGCATCGTCGCGAAAAGCGGGCAGGACTTTAATAGCCAGAGTGGCGATGAGCTCGTTGTCACGTTCGTCGTGATCGTTGCCATAGTAGAGATCCTTTGCTTGCTAGATCGGCCGTGTTCGCATCATGGGGAGCGAGCGCAATGGCAGATCCGTCCCAGCGGGCGCCGGTAAGGCGGATTATACGCCTGCTCGAGCTTCCCTGGGTAGGGGATTCAGCATCCGCTTCCCGTCACGGCATCTTACTCCGGATTCGTCCGGCCGTCGGGTAATCCTTCACAAACGCCGAGCACGGGAGGGCATACGCTGATCTCGAGGCCTACCAATCGAGCCGGAACAGCAGCGGGATCGCATGCAACTACTTTCAATCATTCGTACGCGGGAACACAGCGCGCTCACGATAAGCGGAATCGACTTTTCGGGCGATCTCGATGTAAGGGTATCGCTTGAGCCGAGTTACGGTGCTCTCCCGGCGCTCTCTGTCGGGTCTCCGACGGGTTCGGTCGCCATCGCCGTCGGGCGGGCAGGGCGGGCGGGCGTGTTGTTCGGGGAGCGGAGTCTCACCAGTCCAGTGAGCTCCGCGCGCTGGTCTCGCGGGGCGATAGAGGCGGCGATAACACAGGGCGACATTGACGATGCGGCTTACGGCCTCGCCGACCGGCTGCTGGCCGACGACCGGGAGTCCTATTCGGCGTTGCTTGCCGAGTATGAGCAATGTCACACCGTGCGATTTTCGGGGCGCGGCCGACCGTACGTCACAACGGTTCGCGGGAATTGCGGACTGCTTTCCTTTTGGAACGAGCATCCCGGCCTGACCATCGCCGAGGAAGCCTACGCCAGTTTTGAGCGCTGGGTGGAATCTGGTCTTCAGAATCCTGCGGGACTTCACCCTTTCCACATCCGGAGAGTGACGAACGACGATTCGGACGGCTGGCCGCGAGATGTCGCTCAAATTCGTATCGGGGCGGATGGGCAGTCGGCCGAAGTGCGCTTGTGGACGGCGCCGAGTACCCAGTCCGCAAAGCCGATACTGAGCATGAAAGTACCCCTTCAGCCCTCCAATCCTATCACCAGTAAGCGCCGCGTCGTCCGTGTGAACGAATTTTCCAATTCGGGAAATTTTTCACAAATCGATTCGGCGGGCACGACTAGACTTCGAAAGACACGACCGGGGCCGAACTCGAGGCAGGAGGAAATCGGATGAGCGCAGTGAGCGGGCAACTCAATGACAAAGCACGCACGGGAGTGGACTCGGAATGGCTCGAAGCCGATGGCCTCGGAGGGTTCTCGAGCGGGACGGTGAACGGTCTTCGCACCCGGCGTTACCACGCATTGCTTCTAACCGCGCAGACGCCTCCTACAGGCCGCCTCGTGCTGGTGAACGGGATGGAAGTCTGGGTCGACACACCCGACGGCAGCTTCCCGCTGAGTTCGCAGGCGTATACCCCGGACACCGTCTATCCGGATGGGGCCAATCGAGTCGTCGGGTTCCGCAACTCGCCCTGGCCAACGTGGACGTTTGAACTGGAAAACGGAACCCGCATTGAGCAATCGCTTTTCGTCCCCCACTGGCAACCGCAAGTCGTACTTACATGGCGGGTGTTGAACGGCGCGAACGCCGCGCTGCGCGTACGGCCTCTGATGTCGGGCCGAGACTACCACGCGTTGCATCAGGAGAATGACCGATTCAATTTCGATGCGGATATGTCAGGCCCGCGTGTCGCGTGGTCGCCGTATCCGGGGATTCCGCGCATATCGGCGCTGTCGAATGGCGAGTACGAACACAGTCCCGAGTGGTACCGGCACTTCTTGTATTGGGAAGAGCAGGGCCGTGGCTTGGACGCGGTGGAGGACTTGGCGTCGCCCGGAGTATTCCGCTGGAATTTGAGCCACGAAGACGCCGTTCTTGCGCTTTCCTCCGCGGAAGGGACATGGGCTCATCTCCATCGCGCGGAAGACGTGCTCGACTATGCGAGCACGCTTCGTCAATCCGAACTCGATCGGCGTGGACAATTCGAAGATCCGCTGCGTAAGGCCGCGGACGCCTATATCGTCAAACGCGGGAAGGGGGAAACGATCGTCGCGGGCTATCCGTGGTTCACTGACTGGGGGCGCGATACATTCATCGCACTCCGCGGCTTGTGTTCGTCGGCGGCGAAGCTCGAAACCGCGCGCAAGATTCTTGTCGAGTGGAGCGACACCGTCTCCCACGGCATGCTGCCCAACTTTTTCCCGGACGGCGTGAAGGAGCCGGAGTACAACAGCGTTGACGCGTCGTTATGGTACGTCATTGCGGCGGACGAGTATCTGCGTCAGGCGGAATCGTTCGACATGCCTGCGGACGCCGAGACGAGGCAGCGTTTGTATCGCGCGATCGAGGCCATCCTGACCGGCTACAGCGCGGGCACACGACACGGAATTCGATGCGACTCTGATGGGCTGCTCTCGGCGGGTACTCCCGGCGTGCAGCTGACCTGGATGGACGCCAAAATCGGCGATTGGGTCGTTACTCCCCGAATCGGAAAACCCGTCGAGGTTCAGGCGCTCTGGCTGAACGCGTTGCACATTGCATCGGAGCTGTCACCACGCTGGGGCGATCTGTTTGAGACCGGGAAGGCTTCGTTTGAGCAGCGATTCTGGAATGAAGAACGAGGTTGCCTCTTCGACGTAGTGGATGCTGACCATCGGCCGGGTCAGGTCGATGCGACACTTCGCCCGAACCAGATCTTCGCTGTTGGCGGTCTGCCATACCAACTTATCACCGGCGAGCGGGCGCGCCGAATCGTGGAAACGGTCGAACGCGAGCTCCTGACTCCGATTGGGCTTCGGTCGATGGCCCCGTCGGAACCGGATTACCGGGCACGGTACGAAGGTGGCGTGCTTGAACGGGATTCCGCGTATCACCAGGGGACTACGTGGCCGTGGCTGATGGGCGCATTCGTCGAGGCTTGGGTGCGCGTAAGAGGAAACACGGGCCGGGTACGAGCGGCAGCCGCGGAACGATTCCTGCCGCCGCTGTTGGAACACCTGAACGTCGCCGGGCTCGGTCACGTCTCGGAGATCGCGGACGCCAGCGCTCCCCATACGCCACGGGGCTGCCCGTTTCAGGCGTGGTCTTTGGGGGAACTCATTCGCTTGTGCGTGATGCTGAGTCGGGGCGATTCGGAGTCGCCGCTGATGCCAGGCGAGTCGACGAAGGTTCTTAAATTCGATTTCAGCGGAAATCGGGAGGTGGTCAGAATATGAGCACAGAACGAGAGCGACTAGACGAAGCGCGAGCAGGGGTGAGCC
>CAYUZD010000042.1:0-9673 GCA_964449475.1 uncultured Nitrospirales bacterium | reverse complement strand
TTTCTCTACAAGTACCCGCAACAGGAGTTCCCCTACGGTCGGTTGGTCGAGGAGAACCGGCGTCGCGGGCAGCACGAGCCGGAGTTCGAGTTGTTCGATACCGGTATCTTCGATGAGGACCGCTATTTCGACGTGATCGTCGAGTATGCGAAGGCCGATACCGACGATATCCTCGTCCGTGTCACGGCCGTTAATCGTGGTCCCGATTTCGCGACCCTAACGCTGCTGCCGCAGCTTTGGTTCCGCAATACGTGGTCGTGGGGAAACGACACCTCCAAGCCGAGACTTCATGCGGCAGACGGCTGTTCTGTGCAGGCCAGCCACTCGACGCTCGGAGAGTACCGCCTGTACTTCGACGGTGACGCCGAACTCGCATTCACTCAGAACGAAACGAATGCCCGCCGGCTCTTTGGCGGCGATCAGCCGGGGCAATTCAAGGACGCATTTCACGACTATGTCGTTCACGGCGATGCGACGGCCGTGAACGGAGATCGCGAAGGCACCAAAGTCGCCGGCATCTACCGGATGGGTCTCGCCCCGGGCGAATCGCAGACCATTCGTGCCCGACTAACCCGAGTACGTCTCAAGGCACCGTTCGTGGATTTCGACCAGACCTTCAATTCACGCATCGGGGAAGCCGACGAGTTCTATCGTGATCTGCAGAAGGACGTCGCCTCGGACGACCTCCGCCACGTGCAACGGCAGGCATTCGCCGGCATGCTCTGGAGCAAGCAGTATTACGAGTACGACGTGCCCAGGTGGCTGAACGGCGACTCGAGTCAACCTCGGCCCCCGGACGGCCGTCGCTTCGGTCGAAACAGCGACTGGAGTCATCTCAACAATGCCGATGTCCTCAGCATGCCGGATAAATGGGAGTACCCCTGGTACGCGGCGTGGGACCTCGCATTTCATTGTGTGAGTCTGGCGCTCGTCGATCCCGACTTCGCGAAGTCGCAGCTCGTACACCTCACGCGCGAGTGGTACATGCACCCGAACGGCCAGCTTCCCGCGTACGAGTGGGCGTTTGGCGACGTCAATCCGCCCGTCCATGCGTGGGCGGCGTGGCGCGTGTACGAAATCGAGCGGGACAAGACCGGCCGCGGCGACACCGCATTCCTCGAGCGGGTCTTCCACAAGCTCTCGCTCAACTTCACGTGGTGGGTGAATCGTAAGGACGCCGGCGGCCGCAACATTTTCCAGGGCGGCTTTCTGGGGCTGGACAACATCGGTGTGTTCGACCGCAGCGCGCCGCTACCGACGGGCGGGTTCATCAATCAGTCCGACGGCACGAGCTGGATGGCCATGTATTCCTTGAACCTCATGCGCATTGCGCTCGAGCTTGCACAAACCAACCGCGTGTACGAGGACGTCGCAACGAAGTTCTTCGAGCATTTCCTCTACATCGCGAAGGCGATGAACAACATAGGAGATCAAGGTATCGGATTGTGGGACGAACAGGATGAGTTCTACTACGACGTGTTGAATCTCCCCGACGGACAGATGTTGCCGATGAGACTTCGCACGATGGTGGGGCTGATCCCCCTGTTTGCCGTCGAGGTGCTCGAGCCCGAGATTCTCGAGAACACCCCTGACTTTGCGCGTCGGCTCGATTGGTTCCTGGAATATCGCCCCGACCTCGCAGGCCTCGTTTCGCGGTGGGAGGAGCCGGGACGCGGTGAACGGCGCCTGCTTTCGCTCCTGCGCGGGCATCGCATGAAGTGCCTGCTCCGCCGCATGCTCGACGAGACGGAATTCCTCTCCGACTACGGCATTCGCAGTGTTTCAAAGGTCCACGAGGCGCGTCCGTACGAGTTCTGGTGCCGAGAGCAGTGTTTTAGCGTGAGGTATCAGCCGGCGGAGTCGGAGTCAGGACTCTTCGGCGGCAACTCCAACTGGCGCGGACCGATTTGGTTCCCGGTGAACTTTCTCCTTGTCGAGTCTCTGCGGCGCTTTCACGGGTACTACGGCGACGAATTCAGGGTCGAGTGCCCCGAAGGCTCCGGGCGATTCCTGTCGCTTGGCGAAGCGGCGGACGAAATCTCGCGGCGCCTCACCCGTATTTTCCTGCCGGACGCCCATGGCGAACGTCCAGTGTTCGGCCACGCGGACAAACTGCGAACCGATCCGCACTTCCGCGATCACCTGTTGTTCTACGAGTACTTCCACGGGGACACCGGCCGGGGCGTGGGCGCGTCCCACCAAACCGGTTGGACGGGCCTCGTGGTGAATCTGGCGCAACCCAACACGAACGGCGCGATGGCGCGTTCGGAACAAGGAGACCGAAATGAACACGCTGTTGCCATCTCATGAATTACCCGATGTCGTCATGCCGTCGTGCCCCATCCTCAAGGTGCTGAGGGGGCAAAAGGCGATCGTGACGGGGGCGAGCTCCGGAATCGGCAAGGGTATCGCCATCGCCCTTGGTCATGCCGGCGCCGACGTTGTCGTCAACTATGTGCGCGGCGAGGACGACGCGCACGCTGTCGCCGACGAGATCGAGCGTTGCGGAAGCAAGGCGCTGGTCTGCAAGGCGGACGTGTCCGACGAAGAACAGGTGGGCGAAATGTTCGCTTACATGCGGGAAGAGTTCGGGACCGTCGACATCCTCGTCAACAACGCCGGTCTGCAGAAGGATTCTCCGATCGACAAGATGTCGCTCAAGGACTGGCGGCTTGTGCTTGATGTGAATCTCACCGGCCAGTTCCTCTGCGCGCGCGAGGCAGTGCGGGAGTTCAAGCGACGCGGCGTCCGGCCTGAGGTCTCGTGCGCCGCGGGCAAGATCATTTGCGTGAGCTCCGTGCATGAGGTGATTCCCTGGGCGGGCCACGTCAATTACGCGACCAGCAAGGGTGGTGTGATGATGATGATGAAGAGTATCGCGCAGGAATGCGCGGCCTACCGCATACGGGTCAATAGCATCGCGCCCGGCGCGACGCGCACGCCCATCAACACCGCCGCGTGGGAGACTCCCGAAGCCTACAACGAGCTGATGAAGCTTGTACCGTACAAGCGCATCGGCGAGCCCGACGACATCGGCCGCGCGGCGGTGTGGCTCGCTTCGGATGACGCCGATTACGTGACCGGCATCACCCTGTTCGTGGATGGCGGGATGACGCTGTACCCCGGCTTCGAAGCGGGGGGCTGAGCCAAGTTATGTGGACCGCACTCCGTTTGCATTGGCCCGAGTACCTCATCGAGGCATTCGCGCTCGGCCTATTCATGATTTCCGCGGGCGCCTTCGGCGTCATGCTCGAATACCCAGGCTCGCCCGTGCGCCAGGCCATCGAGGACCCGTTGCCCCGGCGGGTCCTCATGGGCCTGGCCATGGGAGGCACGGCAATCGCATTGATCTATTCGCCATGGGGCCGGCGCTCGGGCGCGCATATGAATCCTGCACTGACGCTGACGTTTCTCGGACTGCGCAAGATTAAGCCGTGGGACGCGCTGTTCTACGTCGCCGCACAGTTCGCCGGCGGCACCGCGGGAGTCCTCATTGTAAGGATTGTCGCGGGGTACCCATTTACGGACGAACCTGTCCTCAGCGTGGCGACGCTGCCGGGACAGTTCGGAGCTCCTGGGGCGTTCGCGGGCGAAGTCGTGATCGCGTTTGTTCTGATGCTCGCAGTGCTGTCGTCGGCCAACAGTCCCGTCTGGAACCGTTTCACGGGAGCGCTATGCGGTGCGCTCCTTGTCATCTTCATTACATTCGAGGCGCCGATCTCCGGGATGAGCCTGAATCCGGCCCGATCGTTTGCCTCGGCGCTGGGCGGGTGGGTGTGGCGCGACCTCTGGATCTATTTCATCGCGCCCACGGTTGGGATGGCCGGGGCTGCATTCCTGTATGCGCGAGCGCGGCGCGACCGGAGAGTCTACTGCGCAAAGCTGAATCACTCCGGCCGCGTGCCCTGCATTTTTCGCTGTCAGTACGGCGAGCTCGAGCGGCTTGCGGCCAGACGCAAATCGCCACCTGCAATCGTCAAGAATTCAACCCTAGAGGTGCACCAACATGAACGCGCAACATTTTGATGTGATCATCATCGGCACCGGTGCCGGCGGCGGTACGCTGCTGCACCGTCTCGCTCCAAGCGGAAAACGAATCCTTGTGCTCGAACGCGGCGAGTTCATCTCGCGCGAGAAGGAGAATTGGAGCCCGGAGGCCGTGCTCGCGCATGGCCGGTACAACGTGTCTGAGACGTGGACCAACGGAAATGGAACCACGTTTACGCCAGGCACCCATTATTTCGTAGGCGGCAACACGAAGTTCTATGGTGCGGCGCTGTTGCGCATGCGGCCGGAGGACTTCGGCGAGATCCGCCACTACGGCGGAATCTCCCCGGCCTGGCCCATCGAGTACGGAGACCTCGAACCGTACTACTGCGAGGCCGAAGAGATCTATCACGTACACGGCGAACGAGGTGAAGATCCGACCGAGGGTCCCGCAAGCCGGCCGTACCTCTACCCGTCCGTTTCCCACGAACCGCGCATTCAGCAGTTACACAACGATCTCGAGAAGCAAGGTTTGCAACCGTTTCACGTGCCGCTCGGCATTCGACTCAACGAAGAGAACCGCTTGAAGAGCGAGTGTCTCCGCTGCAACACCTGCGACGGCTTCCCCTGCATGGTCAACGCGAAATCGGACGCAGACGTGCTCTGTGTGCGCCCAGCGATCGAGCGCAAGAACGTGACGCTGTTGACCGGCGCCTACGTGGAACGACTGGAGACCTCGGAATCCGGTCTCGAGGTTACCGGTGTCATCGTCGAACGAAACGGACAACGCGAGCGATACTCTTCCGACTTCGTGGTCGTATCTTGCGGCGCTATCAACAGCGCTGCCTTATTCCTGCGATCGGCGAACGACGCCCACCCCACGGGTCTTGCGAACGGGTCGGACATGGTCGGCCGGAACTACATGTGCCACAACAACTCGGCCGTGCTCGCCCTGTCGAAGGAACCGAATTCCACCGTGTTTCAGAAGACCATCGCCGTGAACGACTTCTATTTCCAGTCACCCGACTGGGACTACCCGCTTGGTCATATCAGCATGATTGGCAAGTCCGAGAAAGTGATGTTGAGCCTGGGCGCGCCGAAAGTGGCCCCTGGAATCGTCCTCGATCAGATGGCCAAGCATTCGATCGACTTCTGGCTCACGTCTGAAGACCTTCCGCATCCGGACAACCGCGTGACAGTCTCGAAGGAAGGCAAGATTGAGCTTCGTTACCGGGACAATAACACCGAAGCGCACAACCGGCTGCTGTCCAAGCTCAAAGGCCTGATGAAGCACGTTGGATGCCGCGATGATGTGTTCGCGCAAATGCACCTGTACCTGCGCAAGAAGATCCCGCTGGCCGGCGTCGCACACCAGAACGGCACATTGCGGATGGGCAACGACCCGACCACGTCAGTGCTCGATGTGAATTGCCGCGCGCATGAATTGGTCAATTTGTACGCCGTCGACGGCAGCTTCTTCGTCTCGAGCTCGGCGGTGAATCCCGCCCTGACGATCATGGCGAACGCGCTTCGAATCGGCGATCACCTGAAGGAGCGGCTCTCATGACGCCCCAGGTTCGCCTTGCTCCCTGGCTGTTTCTAATCCTCGCGGCCGCTGCGTTCGCGCCGTTCGCGTGGACCGATCTGCCCGCGGCCCGTGCCGAGCGGGTCGCGGGGGTGACGATCACAGTTCGTGATCTCGATGCCTCGACGGCGTTTTTCACCGAAGTGCTCGATTTTGAGCGTGAGGCGGAAAACGAGATGCATGGAGAACCGTACGAGCAGCTGTTTGGTGTGTTTCCCGTGCATCTCAGGACGGCCACGCTTCGGCTCGGCGAGGAGCGCATCACCTTGATGCAATTTGTGACGCCCGAGGGCCGGCCGTATCCGGCAGACTCGCAAAGCAACGATCTCTGGTTTCAACATATCGCGATCGTCGTTCGAGACATGGAACAGGCATATGAGCGGCTTCGCGAGCATCGAGTCCGGCAGATCTCGCCGAGTCCGCAGACCCTGCCGGACTGGAACCCGAATGCGGGCGGCATCAAGGCGTTCTATTTCAAGGACCCGGACGGCCACGCGCTTGAGCTCATCTGGTTTCCCAGGGGAAAGGGCGATCCACGCTGGCAAGAAGGCCCGGACCGCCTGTTCCTCGGCATCGACCACACGGCGATCGGCGTAGGAGACACGCGGACGAGCACCGATTTTTACGAGGACCTCCTCGGGCTCCGCGTGGCAGGAAAGAGCGAGAACTTCGGTGTCGAGCAAGAACGTCTCAATGCCGTGTTCTGTGCCCGACTTGACATAACCGGGCTCCGTGCCGATTCCGGACCGGGCATCGAGTTTCTCGAGTACCTGGCACCCGGCGGTGGCCGCCCGTATCCCGCCGACTCACGCGCGAATGACCTGTGGCAATGGCATTCGACGGTCTTCGTGCGAGACGTCATTGGTACCCATAACTCAATGCTGGCCCAGGGCGCGCGCGTGGTGTCCTCGAGCGTAGTCGCCGTAGATGATCCGACCTTTGGCAAATTGGCGTTCGTCGTCCGCGACCCGGACGGACATGCCGTACTCGTGTGCGGCGATTGAAAGGAGTCTCTTATGAACGACATGACGGGAACAGTAGTCATCATCACCGGCGCATCCGGCAATTTGGGCAGTGCCGCAGCGGAGGCATTTGAAGCGGCGGGCGCACGTCTGGTGCTGGTCGATAGGGCCAGTGGAGCGGTAGAGAACCGGCGAAACGACGGGCGCGGCGGACATCTGGTAGTAGGAGGCATCGACCTGACACGCCCGGGGGACGCCGATCGCGTAATGCGCTGCACCATCGACGCATTCGGACACGTGGATGCCGTGCTCAACATTGTGGGTGCGTACCGCGGCGGAAAAAACGTCGCAGACGACTCCTGGGATACGTGGCAGTTCTGTATCGACACCAACGTACGTACCGCTTTCGAAATGAGCCGCGCTGCTGCCCGGGTGCTGTCTGCGCAAGGTTCAGGCTGCATCATCAACATCGGAAGCCGGAACGCATTCGCCGGCCCCGCCGGTTTCGCCGCCTACAGTGCGGCCAAGAGCGCGGTTCTGCGTATGACGGAAAGCCTGGCCGATGAACTTCGTCCTCGGGGCGTCCGCGTCAATTGCATCGTGCCAGGGACATTGGATACGGCCGCCAACCGGCAATCGATGCCCAATGCTCCTGAGTCGCGATTTGTATCCGCGAGGGCGGTCGCAGAAGTCGCGCTGTTCCTCGTGTCAGACGCCGCCCGGTCCGTGTCCGGCGTGGCAGTACCGGTTTATGGCTGTGTGTCCCAACCCGTCGCGGCAATGTGACGGCAACCAAGGAGAATGAACATGAACACCGAACCGAGCTGGACGCGCGTAATCGTTAGAAAGGTGCTGTCGATCACCGCTGGAACGATGGCGGTCGCAGTCGCCGTTGTCACATTCCCGGGTGTGGCGCGGATGGCGTCAACCGATGCGATCGGGCTCTACAACGTACGTCCGACCAAGCCGATCGCTGCGCGCGGCTATGACGTGGTCGCGTACCATCGGTCGAATGCGGCCGTCAAAGGGGTGGACCATCTGACGTTGGAGTACCAGGGGATTACCTATCGCTTTTCTACGGAGGACAACCTCAAGAGTTTCGAGGTCAATCCCCGTGCCTACATGCCCGCTCACGGCGGGTGGTGCTCTTCCGCCATGGCGTTCGGTCGCAAGGTCGATATCGACCCCGAAAACTTCATCGTCGATGGCGGCCGGCTGTTCCTGTTCTACAAGGGAATCCGCGGCGACGCAAAGAAGGATTGGCTGGAGAATCAGCCTCAGTGGCTCAACGACGCGGACAGCGAGTGGGAGAAACTGTCCGGCGAAAAACCGTTTCCCGGCGTCGACTGAACAGCCACCAACGTATTGGAGAACAGACGTATGACCAAGCGATTGAGGCAGGGAACTAGCTGGACGCTTCGCCTGCTTGCCGCGGCGATCCTGCTCCAAACCCTCTTTTTCAAGTTCACCGGTGCGGAGGAATCCATCTACATCTTCTCGACGTTGGGGATCGAGCCATGGGGGCGACTCGGCACTGGAGTCGCGGAGCTGATTGCCGCAATTCTGTTACTCGTACCGCGCACAGTGGTGCTCGGGGCGGGGTTGAGCGCGGGACTGCTCAGTGGAGCAATCGTCAGCCATCTTGCCGTGCTCGGCATCGTTGTCATGAACGACGGTGGACTGCTGTTCGGGCTGGCGGTCACCGTTTTTGCGAGCGCGCTGGTCCTCCTCGCATTGCACGCGGATGACGTTCGCCGGCTCGCCGAAACGGCGCGTGATGCCGCACGGGCGAATTGGGCTCCACGATGAGCATGCGAATCGGCGTCTCAACCACGCGGATTTGAATCGACATGGAAGAGTTCATTGCGATACTGTTCGGCGTAGCGGGCATCTATCTGTTGGTCGGGATCGTCCTTCTGATCCCGTTCCATCACGTTGTCCGCTCGATAGGTCAGCCATTGACGACGAACAGCGTCACCGTCGGCCAGTCGAGCGTTGCGAGGCGGTAGTCTCGCGTAGGTACGCGAGTTTGCGCCTACGGTGTGTACGCCCGCCAATAGACCAATTTCAAGAAGAGTGGACATAGGGGGGTGTGGAAACGTGTCCACGGCGACTGTCCGTCCCGAAAACTCGTACTTATTGCGAGACAATGACCTACGAGATCATCTGAAATTGACTACGTTGTTGAATTGTTCAGCGTCAAGCAAAATGGGACAGTCGGAGGCTGGGAATTAAGGCATAGGTCGACCCTTTCGGGGGCTAGCCCCCGAAAGGGTTGGCGAAACGGTGTTTGGTTGCAAGGGTGGCCGTGGACAGCGAGGAGGAACTGTTCATGGCACACGATGTGGTCAAGGAAATTCGCCGGGCAACGAGGCGCAAGTTCATCGCGGAGGACAAGATCCGCATTGTCCTCGAAGGGCTGCGGGGCGAGGTGCGGTGTCCGAGCTGTGCCGGCGCGAGGGGATTGCGCCGACGCTGTATTACCGGTGGTCGAAGGCGTTTCTGGATTCGGGCAAGAACGGCCTGACGCGGGACACGCAGCGCGACGCGACTTCGGACGAGGTGCGGCGGCTCAAAGACGAGACGATTTATGCCGGATCCTTCAGCAGCCCTGATTGGCCGAAATGGCTTGAAAATGAAGGATATCCGGCGACTGGTATATTTTTGAACCCCCCTTACCTCCGCCGCCCGCCGCGAGCTTGCCGCAGAGGGCCTGATCCGACGCCCCAATTCCCTGATCCCTAGAAACGATTCCCTGTTACCTCGTCTGAAATTCCCTGTTAATTTCGGGGGAAACTACCTAGAAGCGTCGCATAACGAACAGAGAGACAAGGAGTTGCTCGACTGGGGCGGGACGAACTAGGGGAATTATCGCGTTCGTTCCCTCGCCTGATCGAAACGGAATGCGCTCGTCCCGTAGGGACGAATCTGACAGTAGCCCGGCACTTTAGTGCCGGGTGAACATCGAAATGTCGCATCAGTCCCGTAGGGACGACTGAGGATGAAGCCGTGACGCCGTCCCAGTCGTCCCTACGGGACTGGATAGCCTTGGTTATCGCTTGACCCGGCGTTGAAACGCCGGGTTACTATCACGATGTCCCTCCGGGACTAACTTCGGTTTACGCGAGGGAACGAACGT
>CAYUZD010000041.1:0-15473 GCA_964449475.1 uncultured Nitrospirales bacterium | reverse complement strand
GTCGCGTATCCCGGCACGTCGTACTACAAGTGGGCCAAGGAGGCCGGGGTGCTCACGCAGCACAACTGGCGGGACTGGGTGGACGAGGATTTCGAGCAGCGCGGCGTCATCAGCCTGCCGACGCTCAACCAGGACCAGATCAACGGCTTCATCGACGAGGGCCTGCGCCGGTTCTACCTGCGACCGCGGCAGATGGTGCGGATGGCGCTGAACATCCGCGACATGGCCGACGTCCGCGCGAAGCTTCACGGCCTGCGCAGCTTCATCTCGTATTTCTCGGCCAGCGCGCGCAAGCCGTTCGTCGGGTTCACGGGCAACAACTGACACAGCGCCTGCGGTCGCGCGCGGGCGGGGGGCTGAATCGAAGTGGACGCCGCGCAGGAGCGGCCTCGCGTCTGGACTGACGTGTCGGCGCTGATGGCGCTGTGCGCGGGATTGCGGCTCGCGTTCGTCTGGCTCGTGCCGCGCGTGCTGGACAGCGCGGACGCCGTGGCGTATCTCGAAGCCGCGCGCCACCTCGCTGCCGGCGATTTCGCCTCGCTCGATCCGAAGATCCCCGTGCTGTATCCCGCGCTCGTCGCGTTCGCCCACCAACTCATCCCCGATGTCGAATCCGCGGGCCGCGCGGTCTCGTGGGTGTGTTCGACGCTGCTCATCGTGCCGGTGTATCTCCTCGCGCGCGAACTGCACGGCCGCGCCCCGGCGCGTGTCGCGGGACTGCTCGTGGCGTTCTGGCCGTGGCTGATCGACTACGGCAGCCGTGTCGCCACGGAGCCGGTCGCGGTGCTCTTGTTCGTGAGCGGCGTCTGTTTGCTGGTGCGCGGCTGGTCCGGATCGTCGTCGCCGGTGCGGATGGCGGCCGCCGGGACGGCGTTCGGACTGTTGCATCTCGCGCGGCCCGAAGGGATGTTCCTCTATCTCGGTGCGTTCGTTCTGCTTCCCGTCCTCGGCTGGAACCGCGCCGACCGCCGAATGGCGCGCGTCGCGGCGTTTGCTGCGCCGGGGTTGGCCGCGCTCGCCGTGGGCGCGCTGATCGCGCATGCCGCCGCGGGTGTTTGGACCCTGAACTACCGCGTCGGCTTCATCGGAGATCAGCCCGAGGGATCCACCGTCGCGCGCGACTTCGCCCGCACGCTCGTGGCGATGTCGGCGGACGTCCCCGCGGTGATGCTCGGGCCGTTTCTCTGGGCGGCGCTGGGCGCGGGGCTCGTGCTCGCCGGGCCGCATCCGCGTGACGCCCGGCGCGAGTCCGCGGTCCTGATCTTCGCCGCGCTTCAGTGGCTCGTGGTGCTGCCCGTGCTCTCGCCGGCCCCGCGCTACCTGATGGGCGCGTTTGTGTTGTTGTCCATCTGGTCGGCGCGCGGCATCGAGCGCACCGGCGTGATGCTCGCGCGACGCACCCGTTCGTTGGAGTACCTGCCTCTCGCGGTGGTCGTGTCCTGGATGATCTTTCACTCCGCCGCGCTGGTCGTGTCGGAGCAAATCGATCAATATCCGCCGCGACAGCCTTGGGAGTACAAGTTGGCGGGGGAGTGGATGCGCGACCACCTCGAGCCCGGCCCCATCGTCACGCGCAAACCGCAGGTCGGGTTCTACGCCGGGATGCCGACCTTCGGGCCGGCGGCGGACGCCGATCTCGACACCATCGTCGCGTTCGGCGTCGAGCACGGCGCGCGCTATCTCGTGGTGGACGAGCGCTACACGGCCCAGTTGGTGACGGCGTTAAAACCGTTGCTCGACCCCGCCGCCGCGCCGGCCGCGTTGCGGTTCATCAGTTCGGATCGGTCGCCTTATGCGTCCGCGCGACTGGTGATTTACGAGTTCGTCCGGACACAAAACGAAACCGCGTCGGACCGTTAAGTCCGGCGCGGTGTGAACGGAGCCAATTCGCTACTGAAGCGACTCGTAGTCGCGCTGTAGCGGCGACTTCGCCTCGTAGATCTTCTCCTTCTCGCGCAGGATCTGGAACTTGGCCTGCCAGTCCTCCGGCCGCGCCGATTCCAGCGCCGCGATGATGTCCTCGCGCAGGCCCGACTGTACGTCCTGCCGGAACTCGTACTGCGGCGGGCCGCTGCCGGCGACGTTCTCATAACTGCCGACCGTGTTGCCGTCGATCGTGCGGAAGTACACGCTCCAGTTGCCGTTCATGAGGCATTCCGCCCAGCGGTAGTACGTCTGATCCAGTGAGTCCTGCACCGGAATCCGCGCGAAGAAGTACTCGCGAGACGACGCGATGCCGAGTTCCGCGAGATAGAGACTCGTGTACTCATCCAACAACTGCGGATCGACCCACTTTGCGCTCGCGATCTTGTCGCGCAATTCGGTCGCGCGCTGGAGCCGTTTTGCATAGTCGTAGCGTTCCGGCGTCAGCGGACTGCCGCCCTGGATCTGGATCATGAGCAGTTCGGCGTTGTGCTGCAGCGTGTCCTTCGTCGCCGAACGGCGCGCGTTGGCCACTTCCAGTTCGCCAACGAGATCCGTCAATCGCTCGTTCTCCGCCAGCAACCCCGTGTGGCGTGCCTGCGTAATCGACGTCTGCTGCTGCAGGTCGTCCAACGCGTCCTGCGCCTCGACAAACTCGTTGTTCTTGTCCTCGATATCGGCCTTGATCAGCGTCAGCCGGTTTTCCAGCGTCGCCAATTCCTCGGTCAATTGAGCCTTGAGTTCTTCCAGTTGCGCCTTTTCCGCTCGAACAGCATTCGTTTCCGCAATGAGGCGATCTAACTCCTCCTGAGTGACAGGCGGGCCATCGTCGGCCATATCCGTCAGTTCCCTCACCCGCTTGTTCAACCGATCGATTTCCGTCTTGTTGTTCGCGAGTTCATCCGCATACGGATTCGCGATACCGGGCACCTTCTCGATCAGGTGAGGTCCGATGTACGCGCCGACCACCAATCCAACGACGAGAAGGAGCACGCTGATGAGCGCGCTTACCAGCTTGCTGCGGCGCCGCGCGGGGATGCCACCTACGGGGGCCGGCGTCGCGCCACTGTCGCGCAGGCCCGCGCCGGTGTCCGGCGAGAAATCCGGCACGGGCGTGCCCGCGTCCGCGCCGAAGTCCGGCGAGGCACCGCCAAACGCGTCGTCGCCCGCCGCGCCGAACATCGGCGTCTGCATGGCCTGCGTCGGCGCGTTGGATCTCACGCCGCTGCTGAATTCGTCGCTGTCGCCGCCGAATGCGCTGTCGAACATCGGCGTTTCGATGTCGCTGTCCGGTCCCGGCCCGATCTCCGGCGTCTCCGGCGAGAAATCGCTGTCCGCGGCAAAATCCTGGAACCCGAACCCGCCGTCGGACGGGCTCTGCAGGTCCGCGTCGGACGGCGTGCGGAACCCCGCGGGCGACGGCGTCGTCGCCGGGCCGGTGCTGCGCGGCGGCGTCACGCGGCCGCGCGCGGGTGTCGCCTTGCTGCCCTTCGACGGCGTCGGGGTATCGAGATCCGACGGCCGGACCGCGGGCGTATCCACGCGAATATCGACGATCGGCGGCAACCCGCTGAACGCGTCTTCATCGACGTCGCTGCCCGGGCCGGGCGTGTCCAGCGGCGGCAGATCGCTGTCGGTTTGACCTTCTTTACCCGCAGCGGAGTCGAAATCGCTCAACGGCGGGAGGCTGCTGGTGCCAAAGCCTTCGTCGTCCCGAGAGCCGCCGGTCAAGGCGCCGAAATCTTCGTCCTGACCTTCATCATCGCGTTTGTCCTTATCACCGGCCATGCTGCCTCCTAGATCGCGAAGACCCTGCAGAGAGACACACTTCCCCCTCTGCGCCGGATTCTAGCACCGGCCCTGTGGGCTGTCAAGAATTGATGACTAGTTTGGGGGTAGTTTCCGCAGTGTTTAACCCATTGCCATTTCACTGGTTAGGAGGCGCGGACGGCGCTAGGGTGAAGGCCGCGAGTGGCGCCTCGCGCAGGATGGTTCGCTGGGTCTCCGCTGCGAGTCCCGGGACGAGTTCCGCGGCCCTGCGGAAGGTTGAAATCGCAGCCTCGTATTCCCCAATCGCGAGGTAGCACCGGCCGAGCCCGAATGCTGCCCGGCCCATGATGGCGCGGTTCTGATCGGTCGCCTGCACGCTAAGCAACGTCTGGTAGACAGGTATCGCGCGGTCGTATCGTCCCGAGTCGAGGTGGATATCGCCCAAGGACAGATACGACTCGAGTTCGTCGGCCCAGAACTGTCCTGTCAGCGAAGCGTCGGCCGCCTTGCGCCGCGTGTACGCCGCGACGACATTCTCGAAATGCCGCCGCGCGCCGGCGGGATTATCGAGCAGATCCTGATACACCACGCCCAAATTGAACTGTACCCGGATCGACTCCGGGTTCTCGCGGAGCGTTGCGATGTACAGCGATTTGTTGTTGCGCCAGTCGAGATTTCGCGCGGCGGTCAGCGCCACCAGCACCGTGAGCCATGACACCAACACGGCGGACACGATCCACGCGGCCGCGCGGTGCCCGGATACAACGCTGTACACGATTTCCGCGACGCCCCACCAGAATCCCGCCATCGGCACGTACAACCAATGCTCGGCCATCGGCGCATTGAGCGGGAACAGGCCCGAAATGGGCAGCCAGGTCGCGATGAACCACGCGAAGCCGAAGGTCGCGCGCCGCCGTCCAGTCCGCGAACACCAGACGGCCAATGCCGCGATCGCGATCAGCAGCGCGACGCCGAGGGCGGTGGTGTATCCCGGCACGCCGGCGAGTGTCCGCTCCATATGAAGATGCGTCGGCACGAACAGCAGCTTCATGTACAGCGCGAAGGACTGCAGCGTCTCGATGACGCGTACGCCGAGATCCGGCGCGGTTGATGGCGCGTCCCCGCCGAAATCCAGCACCGTACGCCGGAGCACGCCGTAGAGCGCGAGCAGTCCGGCGCTTAGCGCAAGCGGAAGCCACCGCGCGCCCGGTGTCAGTTGCGCGACGCGATTCCGCGGGACGAAGCCGACGGTCAGCACGAGCAGTACGGGGAAGATGAACGCCGACTCCTTGCTGAGCAGCGCCGCGCCGTACGCGACGAGGGCCAGCGCGACGCCCGCCGATCGGCGCTTCGATGTCTCGTCCCAGGTGCAGAAGTACAGCGCGGCAAACATGAACGCGGCGGCCATCGAGTCCGCCCGGCCGCTGATGTACGCTACGGCCTCCGTGTGCAGCGGATGGACGACGAAGATCGTACTCACCGCGAGGCACACAACCTCCGGCGCGCCCGTGCGCCGCATGAAGAGAAACAACGCGATGGCGGCTGCGGCATGCCACAGGATGCTCGATACGTGGAACAGTGTGGGGGAGAGGTCGGTCGGGACCTGGTCCAGGGGAATCGCCGGCTGGCCGATGCGCGCAAGCGCGTAATCGACGAGAAACGTCACCGAGAGCAACGGCCGGTAGAAGTTGCCCGCACCGCCCGCGAAGGCGTGTTGGTCTTCGGTGAACAGCGCGAAGACCTTAGACGGGTCCTTGACGTGTTGATGCAGCAGGATGGACGATGCGTCGTCCCAGACGAACTCGCCGCGCAGTGTGTTTCCAAACGCGACGAACGCCAATACCGCGAGCCATATCGCGATCGCCGCCGTGGGCAAACCCGTAGATCGCCCGGACGACTCCTCTCGCGCCATGCCGTCCCGCCCGATCAGTCGCGCGCCGACTTCTTGAGCACGTCGAACACCTGGCCCGTCTCGAGGTACTCGAACCGGACGCCCTGGTTGTTCCCGATGATCTCGGTCAGCTTGAGGCCGAAGAACTCCTCGCCGACCCGCACCTGGTGTTTTTCGGTCTTCTTTTCCATCGGCAGGTAGAATTCGAGCAGGACGGAGTCCTGGCCCTGCGTCGTCATGAATCCGACGATGGTCACGCCCGGTTTGCGCAACTCGGCCATCGCGAGGTCCTTGCTCGCGGACCATTTCTTCGAACCGGCGTTGAGCGATTCATGCGCCTCGATACCCGCGAGCAGGTGTTCCCACAGCTGGTTGTCTTCCATGGCCTGCAGACGCTGATCGAGCTTGCTCGATACGATTTGCAGCGCGCGTTTGCCGTCCGGCGAACCCGAATTCTGCGACTTCGCCTTCTGTATGCCTTGCTTGAGCGCCTGCGCCTCCTCGGGAGACAATCGCGCTCCCGCGGCGGGCAACGGTTTGTCGAGCCCGATCTCCGTTACCAATTTGGCCGCAATCTCTTCCGGCGTCGGGGGCGGCGGTGGAGGCGGTTCGGGCGGCGGCGGCGGTTCCTTCGGCGCGCACGCCGGCACGGCCACCATCACCAGTGCGACGAGCAGTACGAACGCGGCGCGTGCAATTCCCTGCATGACAGTCCCTCGTGGATGCGTCCAGCCCTGACGCGCTGCATCGTAACAAAGGCGGATCGGGCCTTCAAGGGCGCGCGGCTGTTCCATAGGGGTGCGGCGGACGGCACGCCTGCGCTATACTCACACGGGAGACGGGCTGGGCGGGTCGACTGCCGGGGAAGCATTGCATTGAGCCGTATTCTACTTGTAGACGACGACCACGACCTCGCCGATCTGCTGAAGACCAAGCTGATGGCCGAGGGCCACGACGTGGTCACGACGCAGACGGGCGAGGGCGCATTCGAACTCGCCAAGCAGGTCAAGCCCGATATCGCCCTGCTCGATATCATGCTGCCCGGAGTCACGGGCTACCAAATCTGCCGCCGCATCCGGAAGGACCCCGAGCTATATCCCATCGGCGTGATCATGCTCACGGCGCTGGGCGAAGAACCCGAAGTCATCCATGGCCTCGAACAGGGCGCCGATGATTACATTGTCAAACCGTTCAAACTCGAGAAGCTGGTCGAGAAGCTCGGGTTCCTCTCCGGATTGCTGGAGAGTCTGCGCGGACGCAACGCCGTTACCAATCTGCCCGGTACCGACGCGATCAAGCGCGAAGTGAACCACCGGCTCGCACGCGGCACGAAGGTGGCCCTTTGCTATCTCGACATGGTGCACTTCAAGCCGTTCTGCGCCGCGAAGGGCCGCGAGGGCCAGCGCGCCGCGCTCGAATTCATGAGCAAGCTGCTCGTCGGCATCATGCGCAGCATTGGCGTGTACGAGGGCTTCCTTGCGCACATGGGCGGCGAACATTTCGTCGTGTTGCTCAACCACGAAGACTCCGAACGCTTCTGCTCGACGTTGGTCGAGACGTACGATCAGCGCGTCAAGGAACTGTATTCCGCTCAGGAGGCGTCGCAGGGATTTGTCCGGGCGACCGATCGCAAAGGCCGCGAGGGCAAATATCCGCTGATGGCGCTGTCGATTGGTGTCGTCCACAACGTCAATCGCGAGTTCAAAAACGCCAAGAAGATGTTCGAGGTCCTCGCCCAAGTCCGCCAGATGGCCCAGCCCGACGGTAAGAGCACCATTTTCGTCGATCGCCGTCGCAGCGATCGCTAGTGTCCCCGCGCATCCGCCGCGCCGCCGCCGTATTTCTCCTCGCCGCCGCAGTCGTCGCGTGCGACTCGGCTCCCGATGAACCCACCGAGACGGAGCTCGCGCGGCTCGTTCAGCGGGCCCGGCCGGTTTGGGAG
The DNA here is from genome assembly GCA_964449475.1 of uncultured Nitrospirales bacterium. Classification (GTDB taxonomy): domain Bacteria; phylum Hydrogenedentota; class Hydrogenedentia; order Hydrogenedentales; genus VFKU01. The sequence continues at coordinate 7,947 of CAYUZD010000041.1, read as the reverse complement.
AACTACGGCGAGGACATCAAGGCGGAACTCGGAGCGACGCCCGTCGCACGGTGGTCCGGACGGTTGGTCGAGGCGCGCGTCGAGGGCAACCGGGTCACGCTTACATTTGACGTCGGCCCGCCGTGGCGCGATTACGCATTCGGCATCCCGGTACTCGTCCGCGATCCGCTCGGCGCCGTCCATCGCGCGTCTTCGTATCGTGCGGGAGCCTATGAATTCGTCTTGGGCGGTTTCGCGCCGGGCGCCGTCATACCCTGGATCGAAATCCAATTTCCGCCGTATGAGGAACGCCGCATCGCGTTCGACTCGACGGGCGCCTGGCGGGACGCGCCCGCGCGCTAGTCGATCTCGTTCGCTCCGCCGATCGGTGCGACATTCACCGTGATCCACTCGCTCCAGCCGTTCGGCAGATCGCGTGGCCTCACCCGCAGCCGGTACGGGTTCCACTGGTACAACGGCTTCCACCCGTCCTGCGGAATCGGCCCAAACCGGTGTTTCGTCCCCTCGGGCACGGGGTACTTGCCCTGCAGCCGGTGCCAACCTTCGCCGACGTCGTACTCGATGATATACGCGGCGTAGGGGTTGCCCGTCCACTCCGCGTCCACCGCGCCCTCGAGCGCGTCCCACGTGATCGTCGCGCCGCTCTCCGGCGTCAGGATGGTGGGGACTTCGAGGTTGCTCGGGTCAAGCGCGGACACGCGCGCCGCGCGCACCTCTTCGCGCGCCTCGAGCGCGAGCCGATCGTCCACGTTCAGCGTGAGCCACTCGCCGAGTTTCTCGATGAAGTCACCGGCGATGTGTGGGTATTCCGCGTGGACATTGTTCATCTCGCGCGGGTCGTCCACAAGGTTGTACAGTTCGAACTTGTCGCCCAGCGGGCCCATCCGCGCGATGAATTTCCAGTCCCGGGTCCGCACACTGCGCACGTAGCTCGTCCGCTGCACCATTTTCGCCTGGTAGCCGCCCTCGACGCTTTCCGCGAACACGGGCACGTCGTCCATCGGCTCGCCCTGAATCGCCGGCCACAACGAGCGGCCCTGCACGCCCTCCGGCGTCTCCCAGCCCATCATGTCCATGATCGTCGGGAGTATGTCGATCTGTTGCGCCATCACGTCAGGCATGCAGCCTTCCTTGATCTTGCGCGGGCACAGGATGATCAGCGGAATGCGCAGTTGTTCGTCGTAGTGGAGCGAGTGGACGGCGGTCGACGCGTGGCCGATGTACCCGTGTTCGAGCAATTCTTCGCCGTGGTCGGCCGTGATGACGATAATCGTGTTCTTGAGCTTGTGGTGCAGCGCCAGCCGGTAGCGCAGCGCTTCGAAGTGAAAGTCGAAGTTGCGCACCTGGGCCGCGTACAGCGCAGCCATCCATGCCCGGTCCTCTTCGGTGAATTCGTATGCCTTGGGCGCGTCCTCGCCGGGCGGCAACCCGCGGGCCTCGGCCTTGGCCAGCACCTCGTCCGAGAAGCGCGGGATGATCACCTCCTTGGTAACCAGGTCCCGGATGTGCGGCGGCATCTCCACAAGCGTTCGTGGATCGATTCCCTCGGCCAGCAGTCCGGGAACGGTCGCCTGATCGATGACGGCGGGGGGATAAACCCACCGCTCGACGTACGGATTGTACGGAAGATGTAGGTGGCGCCAGTGGTACCAGATGGCGAACGGTTTTCGATGGTTTTCCTCAATCCAGTTCAACATCATCGAAAACTCGTCGGCATTCGGCCCGACCACGACGTTCTCGTCGAACTCGCCGAGATTGAGGAAGTTCGGCGCCGCGTTGATCAAGTACGACATCCGCGGGACGCGGTACCCGCGTTGCGCGAACGCGTCGAGCATCGTGGTGGCCACCTCGGGCACGCTGGCTTCCTGCAGCGTCACCCCGTGCGTCGGCGGGTACATACCCGTGAGCACCGACGCCACGCCCGGGCTGGTCCAGGCCGCCTGGCTGAAGACGTTCGTGAACGCGGCGCCGTTCGCCGCCATCTTGTCGACGTACTCCGTGATGGGTGGATCGTAGTCCGCGCCGTAGATGCCCATGAAGTCGGGCCGCGCGCAGTCCACAGTGATGATGATCAGATTCAGCGGCGGGTAGAGGTACTGCGTGTAGACCCGCTGCGACCAGAACGCCGCGAGTGCGACGGGCAATGCGATTCCCGTGGCCGCGCGGAGCGCCGGCCGCAGCCGCCCGTGGATCGACCACGCTTCGCCGGAACGCAGCGCGACCAGGCCGACGAGTCCGAGTCCGCCGGAGAACCAGTTGATGATCATGTCGCCAAGCGTTCCGCTCCGGCCGGGGATGAGGTACTCCTGGATGAGTTCGTCGCTCAGGCCGATCAGGAATACGGCCGCCGCGGCGCCGATATAGGCCCGGGCGGGTGTTGTGCCAAGGTTGAGCGCGCGGAAATAGACGAACGCGACGAGGCTGTACTGCAGGAGGTGAACGCGTTCGACCGGATAGTCGGCATGCAAGGTTAGGACGTATGCGTACCCCGCGGCTACTGCGCCCAGCCACAGGTACGAATACACCGACGGCAACCGGCGCCGTGCCAATAGCCACAACACAACGCACACGCCGAACACCGGCACGCCGACGTTCAGAAAGTCGCCACTCGCCTCCGTCCCCATCAGGCGCGTCAGTCCGCGCCACAGCGGATTTACGAACCACGCGAAGGTGTAGATGAGCAGGGTGTAGACGATGGCGACCGTCCAGCGCCCTCGCCGCAATCCGACTCTCTCCGGCATGCCGATACTCCGCGGATTCCCGATCCGATGCTAACAAAGCGACGGGGATCGCTCAAGGACAGGGCCAGCCGGAGGGGAATGGTTACTCCGGTTTTGGAGGCGTCGCGTCCGTGTCGGTCCGCACGGTCAATGGCGTCAGGAAACCGCGCACGAACACGTCTCGTTGCGGGAACGGGATCTCGATGCCCTTCTCGCGGAACGCGTCGGCGATTTCATGGTGCAGTTCGTCCTTCACCGGCTGCAAGTCTTCGATGTTGGCCACATATACACGCAACTCGAAGAGTAAGGCGCTGTCTCCGAAGCTCGTGAACCAGACTTGCGGCGCGGGTTGCCGCAACACCTTCCGGCAGCGGTCCGCGATGCGGAACAGCGTCTCGCGCACGACCTTCGGGTCTGAACTGTACGCCACGCCCACCGGAATCACCGCGCGGAGTGTCGGGTTGGACAGCGTCCAGTTCACCAACTGACCGGTGACGAACTCCTTGTTCGGCACGATGAGTTCCTTCATGTCCCAATCGGTGATCGTCGTCGCGCGGATACGGATGCGCGATACCGTGCCGCTGACGGACCCGATGGTCACGGTGTCGCCGACGCGGATGGGCCGTTCGAACAGGATAATTAGCCCCGAAATGAAGTTCGCGATGATTTCCTGTAGCCCGAAACCGATGCCGAACCCGAGCGCGGCGACCAGCCACTGCACATTGCCCCACTGGATGCCCAGCGACGCGAGCGTGAGTATTCCGCCGAACAGCACAAGCACGTAGCCGAGCACGGTTTTGATGGCGTAGCGCTCGCCCGGAGCCAGCGGCAGGCGCTGAAGCAGCGCGATCTCCAGCAGGCCGGGCAGGTTGCGCACCGCGACGATGGTCAACACGAGCAGCAGGATCGAGAGTAGCAAATCGGCCAGCGTAAACGCGTCCACGGCCGACACCACGGGCGGTACCGCGCCCGGCGCCGTCGCAGGCGCGCCTTCGGTCGTGCCGCCGCCGATGTTTGCAATGTCCTTGAGCGGCGTGGAGGATTCCAGCAACACGATCTCGTCCAGAATGCGCAGCGCGGGCACAAAGTCCACCCACGTGAACCACAACGCCGCGAACAACGCGCCAACGCCGACGCTGCGGATGAGGCGGGTCGTCTGCGCGTCAATCTGGGAGAGGTTAAATTCCGGTTCCTGCGTCTCGACCACGGTAATGGGTTCGCCGCCCTCGTCCATAGCCTTCTTCTGCGCCGCTTTGAGTTCGGCGCGTTTGCGCCGGGCCTGTTCGATGGCGAGTTTGCGGCGGGCGACCATGAGCGCGCGCATGGCAAGGTTCACGCCGACCACGATGAGGAACATGAACGTCAGCGTTGCATGAATGCGCCACGCGATTCGGAGCGCCGTGTAGTAATAACCGAGCGCGGCCGCGGCAGCAAGCGCCATCGGTGCGCCGGCCGCGAGCACGTAGATGAGTCCGCGCAGACTCGACACCCCGCCGGTCGGCGAGATAACCTGGAACAACTGGAGCGCCGGCGACCGGCGGTTCGCGAACCGGTGGCCGAGATACGCCCACACGACCATCATCACGAAGAACGCGAGCCGGCCGACGGATTCGCGCCACTCGCGCTGTTCCTGCGACTCGAACAGCGCGACGAGCAGGATGACGGGCAATGCGGCCGGCATCATCCAGGCCATGGTCTGCTTGGCGAACCGCGCGGCGTTCACGGGCCAGTCGAAATGCGACTCGCCCAGGCCCTTCACGCGCAGGACCTGCCGCGGAAACTCGATCGACAGGTAGAACGTCGCGACGATGATCAGGCCGTTTGACAGCACGCGAATGAATTCGCCACCCACGAGCGCGGCGCTCATGCGCCAGCCGACAAACGCCAGAATCGCGGGCACCCACGTGGAGAGCAGCAGCGTGTACGCCAGCGCCTCAACGGTGTACCGGTACATCGTGCAACTGCGCTTCTCGGCTTCGTCGCCCACGTACGCCAGTCGCACCGTCATCCGGCGGCGCAGCAGCACGGACGCGCCGAGGACCAGCAGCGCGAAAACGTTGACGAACGGGTGGTCGCTCAGGTCGGCGCGCAATGCCGCCGGGATGACGCTCCACGTCTCATAATCCACGAGCCAGAGCAGGGCATCGAGGCCCTCGCGGAAGTCCTCGGCGGAGATGAACGTCCCGCTTCGAATCCAAAGCACGCGCTGGTCGATATAGTCTGCAAACTCGTTCCGTTTTACGATGAGTTCCCGTTCGGCCGCGTTCAACTCGATTAAATTCGTGATGTACGTCTCGTAATCGGCCACGAGGTCGTCGAGGAGTCTCTTTCGCGTGGTGAGCAGTTCCGACAGCAACCGTTTGAGGTCTTCCTGCTGGCGGAGGCTGCCCTCGTCCGAGACGCCCGTCTCGTCCAGAATCGCGTCGACGCTCCAGTTGATGTCTGAGAGTTCGCGCCGGCGTTCCTCAATGTCGATCTGTTCGAGCTGCGCCTCACCTATCGCGTCCTCACGCAATTTGATCGCGACCGAGTGCGGCCGCACCGTCGGGAGGTTCGCCCGATGCGTCCGCAGCAGTTGCCCGACGGCGTCGTTGAGTCCCACGGCATTTTCGCGCTTGACGACGTTCTCGTATTCGCTCTGGATGCGCGCGGTCTCCGCGTCAAGCGCCTGTCTTTCTTGTTCAGCGCGCTCCGTCCGCCCGAGAATGCCTTCCACGCCCGTACGGCGACCGGCAAACGCTTGGTTCTCCTGTGCAAGCGTTTCCGCGCGGGCGCGCACGGCCGGCGGCGCGTCCACCGCCTCCATCAGCACGCGCCGGGCTTCCTCTGCGGCCCGTTCCGCGTCCTGCTGGCGGCGCGCGGCGAGGATGCCTCGCAACGCGGTCAGTTCCGCCTCGGCCGTCCGGACGCCGAGGTCGGCCTGGTCGAGCCGCAGCGGCAACAGGCGACCCCGCGCTTCATAGCTCGCGGTTTCCGCGTTGTACGCATCGATCTCGGCGGTCAGGGCCGCGATTCGTGCGCGGTTGGCCGTCCGGAGCGCCTCGGCCTCTTCCGGATTGGCATCCGCCGCCGGCTCCGCGACCTGTTGCGCTTCCGTGAGCCGCTGGCGTGCAGCCGCGGTCAGTTCGGGAAGCTGCCGCCGGCGCTCCACGCGACCCGCCGACTCCTGCTCGACCGCATCGAGCGTGGTCTGCATGTCGGCCAGATATTGCTCGGCCATCGCGACAAGCGGCGCGATGGCTTCAGTGGGGGTGTCGTCAAAATCGGCCAGTTTAGGCGGGGCGCGTACGGGCTCTTTGAGCACCGCCTCGATCTCTTGCTGCCGTTGCGGCGCTTCCTCCCGGCGCCGGTTCCAGTCCGCCGTCTTGACGCGCCAGTCGTCGGCCGCCTTGATGTCCGCGAGCGCCTGGCGGTAGAGGTCCTGGATGCGCGTCTTGATCGCGGCATCGAGCGCAGCATCTTCCTGGACGCGCTGTACACGCGCTTCGACGTCGGCTTGGGTCAGCGGTGCGGCGGGGGCGGCTGCGGGCTCCTGGGCGAGCGCAGGCAGCGCCAGGCACACAGCAAGCACGACGCAGAGCATTGATCGAACTGGAGTGGGGGAGCGATGCATCGGTTCGCAGATACCAAAATGGCCCGTGTGCGCGACATGGTAACACACGCGCAAAAACAGCGCGGCCGCGGACCCGAAGGTCCGCGGCCGCGGCTGCGGTTGGCTCTCAAGAACTTATTTCGCGCGGCGCCACTTGTAGATCGGGTCGCGCATTTCTTCGGGGTGGGTATACGTCCGCACCAGATCGCGCGTCCCGTTCACTGAGCGGGGCATGCCGCCGAGCTTGTCGAACTGGTCCTTCTGGAACGGCGTCAACTCCGGATAGTTCGTATCCGGCAACACGTTGCACGTCAGGAAGATCAGCAGTTCCTTGTGACGCTTGGACACGTCCTGGCTCTTGAAGAACGTGTTCAGTACCGGGATGTCGCCCAGCACGGGCACCTTGCGGTTCGCCAGTTCCTCGTCGAACGCGCGCAGGCCGCCGATGTAGATGCTCTGGCCGTCCTCGACGCGCAGGGTCGTCAACGCTTCGCGCTTTGCCTCGATCGGTACGCCCGTTGAACTGACACCTGTCGTGTTGCTTTGCTTCGCATCGACCGTCACGAGGATGTGATTGTCGTGCGTGACGCGCGGCGTCACCAGCAGCACCGTACCCACGTCTTTGAACTGGGTCGACGCGATCTGGCCGCCTTCGCTGGTCTGCGTCAATTCCTGGTACGGGATCTCGTCCGCGATCCGGATCGTCGCCGCCTGGTTTTCCACCGTCACGATGACCGGGTTCGCGAGCAGTTGCGAATCGGTGCTCTCGACGCGCGCCTGAATCTGCGCGCGCAGGTTGATGTTGTCCGTGATCACGCCGAACGCCATCGTCGCGGCACCCACCTGCGGGTTGGTGATCGGCAACGCCGATCCGAGCGAGAAGTCCGGAGCGGTCTCGCCGTTGATCGTCTGAGTCGATACCGTGTTCAGGATCCAGTCCACGCCCGTTGCCGCGTCGTCATCCAGTTCCGCGTCCACGATCATCGCCTCGATGCTCACCTGTTTGACCGGCAGGTCGAGCGAGGTGACCAGCGCCTGGATCTCCTGCACCTTCACCGGCGTATCGGTCACAATCAGATGACGGCTGCGCGGGTCGGCGGTGACTTTGCCGGTCTGCTCGGTGACAAGCGGCGTAATCACTGGGAGCATCGCAAGCGGCTCGCTGTAATTCAGTTTGATCGGCATCGTGACCGTCGGGATCACCGGGTCCGCCACGTCAAGCTGTGCCACGACGCCTTCGAGCTCTTCAACCGCTTCGAGCGGTCCCGCGAGCAGGATGACGTTCGTCGACGGGTTCGCCGAGACCGCGACCAGATCGCCGTCGGAGCGTCCGGCGAGGATGTCGTCGAGCGTCTCCTTCACTTCGGGCGCCTGCGCGTTTTGCAGGAAGATCATGCGCGTCTCGCGCTGCGCCGAGATGGCTTCTTCGTACGACGTGATACGGTACACGCCCGCTTCCTCGACGATGCCGAGGCCGTTCATGCGCAACACGATCTCGATCGCGCGGCCGAGCGGGATGTTTTTCAGGTTCGCGGTCACCGTGCCCGTCACTTGGGTGCCGGCGATGACGTTGATCTGGCCCTTCTGCGCCAGCAGCGCGACTACGTTGCTCAGTTCCATGTCGCGGAAGTCGAT
>CAYUZD010000040.1:10006-15549 GCA_964449475.1 uncultured Nitrospirales bacterium | reverse complement strand
ACGCCCGCGCGTTCTTCATCGGGTACAGCATGTACGCGTACTCCGCGCCCAGCGACGGCGTCAGCATTCGCCGCCACGCGTACGCGAAATCCTTCGATGTCAGTGGGCTCCCGTCGCTCCACTTCGCGTCCGCTCGCAGATGAAACGTATACGTCAGCCCGTCGTCCGACACCTCCCACGACTCCGCCACGCCCGGAATCGGGGAGAGATCCTTCGGATCCATCCGCACCAGTCCCTCGAACAACGTCAGCAGGACATGGTGCTCGGGAATCCCCGTGACAATGTGCGGATCCAGCCCCTCCGGCTCCGTCCCGTTCCCGACCTTCAGGATGTCGCCCGACGGCCCCTCCGCGGTCCGTACTCCACCGCCGCACCCCGCCAGCAGCACGACGCCGACCGCCAACCCCGCAATCGCTCGAAACCACCCCATTTGGTCCACGGCACCCCCTTCTTCGTTCGTGATTCCGACATTATAGGCGCCGGTCTCGCCGGGCGCGAACGCTGGAATCACGCCATTCCGCCGTCTATACTCCGCGCCTTGACCTCGCGCGGCCCGGCGCAGTTGCGGCGCCCGGGCACGGCACTCGGAACCGATCACCCGTGAGCACGGTACGAAACGTGAAATCTTCCGCTTTCCCCATCGATATCGCGGCGTACACGCCGCTCGATCTCGATCCGTCCAAACCCGATCTCGACGCGAAGTCGCTCGCGCACCTGCGCGCAAACGTTCAACTCGTCCGCGACACCATCGTCTTCTTCACCGCCGTCGCCGGCGTGAAGGGTCTCGCCGGGCACACCGGCGGCGCCTACAGCATCGTCCCCGAGGTACTCATCGCCGACGCGTTCATCCGCCGCGGCAAGGTCTACCCCGCGCTGTTCGACGAGGCCGGCCACCGCGTCGCCATCCAGTACGCGATGGCCGCGTTCAACGGTACGATCCCCTTCGACAAGCTCTACTACTACCGTGAGCCGAACGAGGGCATGTACGGCCATCCGGAGCTCGACCCCAAGCACGGGGTCGCGTTCAGTTCCGGCCGCCTCGGCCATCTCTGGCCGTTCGTGAACGGCGTCGCCCGCGCCAACCCGGACAAGGCCGTGCTCCTGCTCGGTTCCGACGGGTCGCAACAGGAAGGCAACGACGCCGAGGCCGCGCGCCTCGCCGTCGCGCAAAATCTCAACGTCAAGATCGTCGTGGACGATAACAACGTCACCATCGCGGGCCACCCGCGCGAGTACCTGCCTGGCTACGACGTCGCGCGCACGCTCGAAGGCCACGGCCTCACGGTGCTCGAGGGCGACGGCGAGGACCTCGCCGATCTCTACCGCCGCATGCAGCGCGCGTTCGCCATGCAGGGCGCGGTCGCCGTCGTCAACCGCCGCCCGATGGCCCCCGGCATCCCCGGCATCGACGGCACGCACAAGGGCCACGACGTTATTCCGAAAGAGAACGCCGTCGCCTATCTCGAAGCCCGCGGATTGACCGACGCCATCGCGCAGCTCAACCAGGTGGAAGTCCCCAAGTCGAAAACCGTGTATCGCGGCGTCTCGGCTGATTTTGCGAGCAATCGCACCGAGTTCGGCAAGATCGTCAACGGCATACTCGATAAACTGCCCGAAGCCGATCGCAAGAAGACCGTCTTCGTCATTGACTCCGATCTCGAAGGCTCCACGGGACTCAAGGCCATCCGGGAGAAGCATCCCGAAGTGTTCTGCACGGGCGGCGTCATGGAACGCGGAAATTTCTCCGCGGCCGCCGGGTTCGGGTTCGCCCACGGCAAGCAGGGCGTCTTCAGCACGTTCTCCGCCTTCCTCGAAATGATCGTTTCCGAAATCACGATGGCGCGCATGAATGAGGCGAACGTCCTCTGCCATTTCTCGCACGCCGGCGTCGACGAAATTTCCGACAACACCTGCCACTTCGGCATCAACGTCTTCTTCGCCAACAACGGCCTCGTCCAGGGCGACAAGACGCGCCTCTATTTCCCGGCAGACGCCGCGCAACTGAAATCCTGCGTCGAGCGCGTCTTCCGTGACGACGGACTGCGCTTCGTGTTCACCAATCGCTCGAAGCTCCCCTACGTCCTCAAGCCGGACGGCAGCCGGTTCTTCGACGACGCCTACAAATTCGAGCCGGGCCGCGATGACGTCGTCCGCGAAGGCAACGCCGGCTACGTCGTCACCTACGGCGAAGTCCTCTACCGTGCGCTCGACGCCGTCGAACGCGCCCGCGAACAAGGCATCGACGTCGGCCTCATCAACAAGGCCACGCTAAACGTCCCCGACGAGGCCGCGCTCAAACGCGCCGGCGCCGCGACGTTCGTCCTCGTCGCCGAAGGACAAAACGCCGAGACCGGCCTCGGCGTCCGCTTCGGCACTTGGCTCATGGAGCGCGGCTTCACCCCGCGCTTTGGACGCATGGGCGTCACCCGCCCCGGCATCGGCGGCCAGGCCGAGCAAATCCCCCACCAGGGCCTCGACCCCGATTCCATCCTCGCCCGCATCCAAAAACTGAATCGATAATTCAAAACCCGTGTGACAGGCTTAAGCGAAGTTCAGCTTAAGCCTGTTCTACTTCCGGAAAGACCCGCCCAACTCTAGTGGCGCGGGCGTCCCCGCCTGCGGGTGCAATCCAGCAGCCTCGCCCCTCGCTCGCCGCGCATCCGCTCCGCTCAGGTATCATCGCCATACACCGCCACGCCCCAAGGATCGCGTGATGCCCATCACCACCCGCAAAGACGACGACTTCGTCGAGTTCGTCTGTGACCAACTCACCGGGTTCGACGGCATCCAGTACAAGCCCATGTTCGGCGGCTACGGCCTCTACGAAGGCACCATCTTCTTCGGCATCGTCTACGACGGTCGGCTCTACTTCAAAACCGACGACGCCACGCGCCCGCGCTACGAGGAAGAATTCGGCACCGGCCCGTTCCAGCCCAACGCGAAACAGACTCTCAAGAACTACTTCGAGGTCCCCGCCGAAATCATCGAAAATCAAACCACACTAAACGAACTCGCCAACGCCGCCGTCCGCGTCGCGATGAAAGGATAGGGTTGGTTTCGTGGCATGGGCGACTCGCCCGTGCGCCTAGCTGGATCGCGCTCAGTTCGCGGAAATATCCGTCTTCACCGCGCGACGGCGTTCGCTCTCGCGCCGCTCTCCCGTCTCGCGCGGTGCAATACCCAGCGAGTTCCGGTCGCGACGCTCCCGCTTGCGCCGATCCAGCGTCCAGCGGTCGTCGTCCTGCTGTGTCCGCCGCGTCAGCGCGACCGTCAGTCCGGCCACCGCCCCGACAAACCCCAGCATCGGCAGTATCGTGATCACGAGACTCATGCCCTAACCGTACCACACGATCGGCGGTTCCGGCTGCACCTCGCCGTGTAATCGATCGCCGACACCGTGTTCAGCGCGTGACATATCCCCGCGCCGGCCGCGCCGCCTCCACCCGAATTCCCCCGCCCCGCGCCGGCCGCAGCCGAACGCCGCCCACCACGTCCGTCCGGAACACGCGCACGCCCCGCGATTCGTACCGCCGCACGACCTCCGGACTCAGCACGTGCTGCCGTCCGCGCGGGCCCACCGACACGACCGCGATCCGCGCGTTCACCGCGTCGATAAACGGCTCCGAACTCGACGTGATCGACCCGTGATGCGGCGCCTTAATGACATCCGCCTGCACCGGCTCCGCCGCGAGCATCCGTTCCCCCGCCGCCTCGATGTCCCCGGTCAACAGCACGCTCATCCCCGGCCAACTCACGCGCGCAACGAGCGACCGGTCGTTCTCGCCGATACCCGCAGCGATGTCCCGCGGCGGATGCAGAATCTCGACGCGCGCGCCGCCCAGCGTGAATCGATCGCCCCTCTCCAACCGCTGCACGGGTACGCCCCGGCGCGCGCACACTTCCAACAATTCGTCCTCCATCGATCCCGCAAACGGCCGCGGACCCAGCACCACCGTGCCCACTCGAAACCGTTCCAGGATGTACCTCGAGCCGCCCATGTGATCGCTGTCCGGATGCGTCAGCATCAGCACGTCCAGCGTCGTCTCATGGTTCGACCACAGGAACGGCGCTACCGCCCGCTCGCCCTCGTCGACATACTCCGATCGCTGCCCCGCGTCCACCAGCATCGTTGCGCCGCCCGGCGCGCGTACGAAGATCGCATCCCCGTGCCCAACGTCCAGCACGGTCACTTCAGCCGCCGGCCGAATCGGCGCCCACAGAATCGCGCTCGCCGCCAGCAACGCCAACGCCATCCCGGCCCACGCCGCGCGCCGGCCCGGTGGCATCCGCGACGCAGCGTACGCCGCGACCGCCGCCAACGAATACGCCGCAATCGCAAGCGCCGTCGGCGACGTGAGTTGTACGCGCGACCGGTCCCAGTCGCTCACGAACGACGCGAGCCACAGAATCGATTGCGCCACGGGATGTAGCGCGTAGCCGAACAGTGCCGCCACCGGCGGCAAGATGAACGCGGTCACCGACGTCATGAACGCCAGCCACAACACCACGCCCGTCAGCGGGATCACCAGCAGGTTCGCGAACGGCGCCGCCAGGGGCAGCACGTGGAACGCGTGCGCCGCGACCGGCAACGGCAGCACCTGCACCGCAAGGGTCGCCGACACCGCCCCGCGCAGCGTGTACGGCACGGGCCCGAGCGCGTCCATGATCGCCTGGTCGAACAGCAGCAGCGACGCCACGCTCAGAAACGACAATTGAAACCCGGTGTCGTACAGCATGTCGGGATCCTGCACCAGAAAGATTGCCGCCGCGACTCCGAGTGCCGTCGGCGCGTCCGGTTCCCGCTCGAACCATTCCGCCGCCAGATAAATCGCGATCATCAGCGTCGCGCGAAGCGTCGCCACCGATCCGCCGGTCAGTCCGACCACCGCAAGCAGGCTAAGCAGCGAGACCGTCAGCCGGACGCGCGGCCGCCGGATCCCCATCCGCAACAGCACCCGAAGACTCGCGAACAGAATCGCCACGTGCAGCCCCGACACGGAGAGGATGTGCGCCGTGCCCGATTCCACGAAATCGACATACTGATCCGTATCGATCTGCCGCCGGTCCCCGAGCCACACGGTCAGCACCAGCGGCAGCGACCCCGCGGGGATCGCCCGTCCGAGCCGCGCCGCCAGTTCCCCGCGAAACCGTGACAATGCGCCCCACACGTCGTACCACACCGCCGTCGACAGGACTTCCACGCCGTCACCGCGCACGCGCATCGCCGTGTGCACGCCGCGACGCCGATAGTGGTCCTCCGGTCCCCCCGTGCCTGGATTTACATGCGCGATCGCCAGATCGGGCACGCCGCGCACCCGCACCCGGTCGCCCGTGTGCACCGCGAACTCTGGCGCGCTCCACCGCAACAGGATCCGGCCCGCGACATCGACCGCGACGCCTCCGCGTTCCGCGCGATCCACATCCAGGATCGCCACCACGTAGTCGCGTCCCGCCAACCAGATGTCGGACGACTCAATTCGCCCCTCGACCGTATACGCCGTTCGCTCCGGCTGCGCGGCCACGTCGCGCGCGAACGCGTCCCC
>CAYUZD010000040.1:0-9906 GCA_964449475.1 uncultured Nitrospirales bacterium | reverse complement strand
GTCCGTCGCTTCAAGGGGAATCGGACATGTCCGTGTTCAAGTATCGCGTCACGCTCGACCGCGACGAGGAGTTCACCGAGGAAGGCACCGTCCTCGCCCGCGACGAATCCGAAGCGAAGGAAAAACTCCGCATCCTCCGGTACCGGTCCATTCAGCTCAAGCGGCTCTCCGGCGTCACCGCATTCTTTAGGCAGTTCAACGTCGACGTTCGCTGATTCCCTACATTCGCGGCTTGTTCGCCTCCGCTTGCGCGTTAATCAGGTCGAGCAGTTCCTTCATGATCTCGTTGTGCCGCAGAAACATGCACTTCGTGAACAGCGGGCAGTGATCGCACTCCTTCAGCTTCTGCTCGTCCACGCGCAAGTAGTGCTTCCGCGTGCTGTTGTTGAACACGATCTTCATGTTCGCCAGTTGACCGAAGCATTCCTTGAGCGCCATCCCTATCCCCTCCATCCCGCCGCGGCCGGTTGCGCCTTCAGCATCGCCGCGGCCAGCGCCGCGGTCTCCATTTCCGCCGCGATCGCCTCGGGCGACCGCACCGGCACCGCCACCGCCGCCACATCTACGCACGCCGCGCCTGCCCGCACCAGCGCTTGCGCGCATTCCGCGGCCGTCCCGCCCGACGTCATCACATCGTCCACCAGCAACACGGTCTCGCCCTCGAAACTCGCCGCCGCGTCCACCGCAAACGCGCCGCGCACGTTCGCGCGCCGATCCGCCGCATTGTCCATGCGGCTCTGCGTCTTCGTCGGCCGGATGCGCCGCAACGACAAATCCAGCCGCGCGCGCGGAAACAGCGGCATCATCCGCCGCGCGATCAGTTCCGCCTGGTTGAATCCCCGCCACCGCTGCCGCACGCGGTGCAACGGCACCGGCACGACCGCGTCGTACGCCTCCACCCACACCTCGCGCTCCAGGAACCGCATCGACTCCTCCGCCAGCGGGCCGGCCAACCGCGCGCGATCTCCGAACTTCAACAGTTTAATCGCCTCGGAAATCGCCCCGTCATAGTCGCACGCCGCGAACGCGAACCGGTACGGGCGCGTCGTTTCGCGGCAGTCCTCGCACAAAAAGTTGTCCGTCGCGCCGAATCCCGCGCGCGTCCGGTGCGGACGCCCGCACCCCGTGCAGAACGGCCGCTGAATCCGCTCGGGCTTCATCCAGCAGTGCGGACAGAAGAATCCGTTCTCCTCGGTCAGTAGCGCGATCCCGCATTCCCGGCAAAAAATCGGCAGGAACAGGTTCTTCAGCGTCAGTGACCAGTCCGCGCGCGGCATCGCTCAGTGCCCCAGCCCCTTCTCCGCATTCTAGCCCGGCCGCGCCCCTAAGTCACCGCCCTACGGCCCGCCCGGATCCTCCGCGCCCAAGAGATCGATCCAAGTCTCCTTCAGGTCGCCTGACAGCGTCCCGCCCCATTGCGCCCGAACGTCCGGATACCGGAAAAACAGGCGCAGCCGTTCAGCCCGCGCGGGCACTTCCGCGATCCGCCACGACAACGTCGCCAACTCGACCCGGCCCGTCATCGGCTCGCCCGGCCCCACCGTCACGCGGTGCTCCATCAGCCCGAACCGGCGAATCGTTACCGTCCGCCCTAGCGCCGCGAGTTGCTCGCTCCGTTCGACCTGCAGGTCCAGATGTTCCATCCCCGGTTCGGCCCACAACCGGACGTCCACATACTCCACGCGTACCTCCGGCACTTCCAGCACCAGCGTCGCCTGGCCGCGGTACCCGTCGTACGCGCGCCGCGCGCGCGACACCGAATCGAGCATCAGCCGCGCGTGAGACCGATCGCGGTACGTGTACGCGCCGTCGAGCCGGCTTTCGTACACGCCCGGCACACGCGCAATCCGCACGTCCGTCGTGACCCGCATCTCGTCCCCCGGCCGTTCAGGTGCCGCCGCCAGCACCCGCTCCGAGTCCACGCGCACCACGTGCGGACTCCGCGTGTCGCCAAACCACACGTCCGCCTTCACCGGCAGGTTCCGGCCGCGCAGTTCCACCACGGTGCCGCCCTCCGCGGGACCCTCCGTGGGATTCAGCGCCAGCAGAATCGGACGGCCCGCCGCGGGCAGCGGATCCGCGTCCGCGCCGTCCGCGATGCCGTCCCCGTCCGTGTCCGCGCGCCGGGGGTCGGTCTCGCCCTCGTCCACGCGCCCGTTCAGGTTCGCGTCCTCCATACCGTCCGGCACACCGTCTCCGTCCGTGTCCGCCACCACGAACGACGTTTCCCCGGGGTCGACGCGGTGGTTGCCGTTCCGATCTTCAACTGCGTCCGGCACCCCGTCGAGATCACGGTCCCGCGTCTCCGTCCGGCTCCCCGCCAGCCACGCGAACAACGCCCGCGCGAACTGCCGCCCCTCGCTCCGCGCGAGCGACTCCGGTTCCAGTGGCGTCGCGCTCGCCAGCACCGCGATCCGCCCATAGCCATACTTCCGCATCGCCAGCGCCGCGCCGTATTCCGGATTCGCCGGCACGCGAATGTCCATCGGACCCAGTGTTTCCACGTAACAACCCGACGCGACCGCCAACTGCGCCGCGCCAAACATCAGCGATCGCGAGCCCGTCGAGTCGAACGCGTCGTCGATGCGCCGGCCCGGATCGATCACGATGTCCAGCGGTTCCAGCCACCGCCGCACGCCGTCTGCGTCCGATTCGGGCACATACCGGCCGACAAACAGCAATCCTCCGCCGCTCGCGACGTAATCGAGCAACACCTGCCGCGTCAACGCCCCCTCCATCGCCGCGTCCATCCCCAGCACCACGACGGAAGCCGGCGGCGGCGACACGAGCGGCCCGCTCCGCACGCGATGGCTAAAATGCAGCGGCGCGCCCGCGAGCTGGCGCATCAATTCGGCCGATCCCGCTCCGTGCGTCGCCGCCGAGTGCGATCCCTGCCACTGGATGACCGGCGTGCGATCCGCCGGCGCGGACGCCGAAACCTCGACGCGCGCCTCACTCCGCACCGCCGCGCCCGAATCGTCGCGAAGCGCCACGCGGAACCATCCGTCCAACCGCGACGGCCCATCCGTTCCCGCTCCTCCCCTCACGCTCAACTCCAACAACGGAGTCCCATCCGCGAGTTCCGACTGCGTCGCGCGCAGCCATGGCCGCGCCGAATCGTCGAGATCCACCACGGCGCGATATCCGCTCGGAACATCCAGCGGCATCGCAAACTCCGATCGCCCCGGCAGGCTCGGCGCCAGCATCACCTCCTGCGGGTAGGCACCGGGCGTCGTGACCGCCCCGGCCGCCACCGGCCTTGCCACAGTCTCCATCGCGACGACGAACCCAGGCAGCCGCCCGCTCTTCGCCGCAATCTCGCCGGTCGCCGCATCGAATCGGTACAACATCGATCCCGCGCCGGCCACGACATCTCCGCCAACCCATGCCAACGCCTCGATCGGCTCCGGCACGTCGACGCGCATCTCCGGCGCGCCGCCATTCCGCAGCACGCGTAATCCAGCGCCCGATGCCAGCGCCGTGGCTTCTCCGAACGCCGCAACGACGGGCGCGCCGTTCGATTGCACCCAGGACTCCTCAACGAGTTTCTCTAGCCCCGCGGCCGTCGACGCAATTCGAGTCGCGTATCCGAACGCGCCGCTCGCCGCATATGTCGACGCCCAGAATCGATCCGCATCCAATCGGGTCATCGGCTCGCCTGCTCCGATCCATCCCGCCAGCTCGATCGCCTCGCCCAAGGGTTCCAGAGACTCCGCGTCGTATTGACGCGCTACCGTCAGCGGACGCCCCGGCCCCTCCCGGAGGTTGTTGCCCGATGCGAGCAGCATGATCCGCTCGCCTCGGCCAAGAAGCACCAGTGCGCGCCGTCCATCCAGGCCCGCATCCACCGCGCCCGTCATCGTCCCGCGCCCCGCGATGCTCTCCCCGGAAAGCGAGATCCGCAAGATATTCGATGACCGCCTGCCCGGTGCAGTGAGCACGAATGCCCGGCGAAACGTATCGTCAACCGCCATCGCCGCGGGAGTGAAGGGCAGCTCCGTCACGCTGAGGTTGCCCGTGACGAGCGCGTCCCCTTCGATCCGCATGCCGATGAACAACACTCGCCCACCCGCACGATCCGCGGCACGAGTCAGGATCACCGCGCGCGATTCCCACGCGCCGTCACCCGGTCCGATCCGGATATCCAGGGGAATATCCTGCGGCAAAACGAGGGCGTCCACGGGATAAATTCGTTCGAATCGGTCCGTACGGACGTACACGACCTTGGTGCGATCGGACGCCGATGAATCCGCTGTGACGACTGCCGCGATCCGGCCGTCCGGACTAACGGTCAAGCCCGAGGTCAGCGAACGGCCCGGAAGCCACAGCGGCGGCGCGAGCGGATGCAGCGTCGCGGGATCCACGACCAATGCCCCCTGCGCACCCGTATTGCCATTCAGCGCCCGCGTCTGCCACACCGCCAGGATGGCCTGCCCGTCTTCGACGCCCCGATCGGCCGGCGCGCCCCTCGTACTGACGAGCAGCGCCGCCACGATCAGTCCTGCCGCCCGCAGGGGCATTCCAATTGCGGCTGATCGGGACTTTCGCCCGATTCGTGTGCTAGACTCGGCCCTATTTGGACGCCCCTGTATCGGCTTTCGAGGAGTTGTCATCATGAATCGCTACATTGCCAGGGCCTGCGTATCGGCCCTAACTTTTGCGCTACTCGTGGGATGCAACAAACCCGCCGAGACGCCCGCCACCGGCGATCCCTCATCCATTCAGATCCAGGTCGAGGCCACGCCCCGACAGTTGGTCGATACGATCATTGGCATGTCCAGAACACCGGATCAGTTCAGCGAATCGATCGAGCGGCACGAACACACCCGCACGCTGGCAACCATGGGCCCCACCACCCTCTCGCCGCTCCTCGAATACATGGCCGCGCCCGACACGGACGACACGGCCCGTCTCTTCATTCTACAGTGCGTGAACGACGTCCTCACGCCCAATTACCTTAATGACATTGTGCCCATGCTGAAGTCCGACAATCAGGTGATCCGGGCCATCGGCGTCACCGCCATCGCCTCAATTCAGGATCCATCCGTTCTGCCGCTCCTCCGTGAAGCCCGCAACGATCCGCAGCCCCGCGTCGCCTTCTCCGCGCTCTCCGGCATGGCCATCCAGGGCGACCAGGCCGCGCGAGATGAGTTGAAGGCGATGTACACCGACAATACAACCATGGGCGACATCCCTGAGCTTCAGATTAAGCGCGAAGTCGTCCGCGCCATCGTCCGCGATGCGCAAGAGGGAGATCTACCCCTGCTGACCGACGCCCTCAACCAGCCCTGGGTCGAGGTCAATCACCGCGCCGCCATTGTTCGCGCCCTTGGAAGATTGGGCGGCCCGGAAGAAATCCCCGTCCTCGAACAAAGCCTCAGCTTGCAAATTGAAGATGCTTATGGGAAATTGGTGCAGCAGGCGATCGAATCGATCCAGCAACGCCAGGAACAGGCCTGAGCGATCGCCGCAGGCCGGACGGGCGCCCGTAATGAGCGCCGCGCTTTCAGGGGGAACCGGTGGCCATCGCCGACTTTTTCAACAAGCTCCGCGGACACGACGCATCAAGTGAGCCGCGTCAGGCCACGTCATCGGGCAAACAAAAAACGGCCGCGCCCGGGCAACGCACCACCGTCCGCATCGATTTCGACATGATGCTCAAGGGCAGCGTATACGACCGGCCTTCCGGGCGGGTCCGCCAGTTCGGCGTCACCGTGGACGGCTCCACCCGCGTCATCACCTCCGGCGATTTCGTCGATCGCGAGACCTATGACGCGCTACTTAAGGCCGGCGCCATCCGGCCCAAGGCGGAAGTACCCCCGCCCGACTCACCGCTCCCGCCCCACAAACGCAAACACCGCGAAGCGAGCTAATTCGCGTGCACCACGTTCAAGCGAACTCCAAGCTTAAGCGTGCGCCCCAGCCTCGAATCCACCCCTGTCTGCCACCGGCGGCGCCGAACCGGAAACGCGGGTGCTTCTTGGCCTTGACCAGTTCATATTCCGCGATCAGGAACCGGAACTTCTGAAGGTAATTGTGCTTGATCGTCTCGTCACGGCTGTTGCTTTGCATACACAGAATCCCTCATGTCAATACGCTAGGATTTTCTGTCCACGAATCACTTAACATCTACAGCAATGACAAGACGACACTCCCTATCTCCGGAGGCATGCTGTAGCCCAACGTGCGGTGCGGGCGGACTGATTTGCGCGGTCAGTTTCGGCCGAGGAAGGCGTCGCGTGCGGCGGCTCGGTCGCCCTTGGCGGATTCGTCGGGGGTTACGCGAAAACTGACGCGGCCGGTGGAGTCCGTGCGGCCGACCTGAAGCCCCATCGCGGCGAGACGTTCATCGAGCGGCAGGGGATCGGTCCCCTCGACGTGACGTTCAAAGAAGCCGGCTAGATCGCGGCCGGCCATTTCCGACGCGACGGCGACGATGAGCGCGGCATCGTATTTCTCGCCCTGCTGCGCCGAGCGGTGATAGACCTCGCGCATGAAATCGTTCAATCCGCGGCCACCGCCGGAATACTCGCGGATGAGGCTGTCGAGGCACAACGCCGCGAGCGATCCGCCTTCGTAGACGAGCGTCGCATTCCTTGCTTTTTGGTCGCCGGCGTCGGCGATGGAGCCTTCGCGGTTGAGATTGGTGTAGGCCGCGAGTTGCCGCTGTAATTCGATGAGTTGCGCGCGCTCGTCCACGAGCCGCAGCTGTGCGAGTGTGCGCCAGGTGACGTAATCGGTGAATCCCTCGCGGAACCATTCCATTTGCTCGGCCGATTGCATCCGTTCGCCGTTCCACAGGTGGAGGAGTTCATGCGCGATCGTGTAGATGGCCTGAACGTAGTTCTGGCCTTCCATCCGGAGCGGCGTCAATATGCTGACGCCGTTGGGATAGGCGCTGCCGTTGGTGATGGGTCCCTCGGCGTTCACGTTGACGACGGCGAGGAACCGCGCGTGCGGGGACTCGCCGAAGAGATCGCTGAAGGCGGGCGCGGCGGCCTGTAGCCCGGACTCGAGCGCGCCGATTTTCGATTCCAGGGCGCGGCTGACGGCGAGCGTCACGAACGTGTCGCCGGCGCGGATGTCCTTTTGGACGAAATCGCCGACGAGAACCACGCCCTGAACGAGTGGCCGCAGACCGGCGACATCGAAGGTATGCGATTCGCCCTCGACGGGCTGCCAGGGGACGGCAACGCGCCAGCCACCGGGCACGACGAACCGGACCCGCGCAGTCTGTTCCTGCTCATTCACGATGAGCACGGTGCGGGAGACGAAGAACACGGAGTCGTCGCGCGTGTACGCGATCTCGTCGGCGCCGAACGGCCAGGGGGCTTTTTCGTGATCGAGCCGGACATCGTATTCGAGCGCGACGCGCTCGCCGGCGGGAGTGTCTACGCGCCAGCGCCCGCCGACGGACTTCCCGAGTTCGGCCGAGGCGCCGTCCGGGCGCGTCATGCGCAGATTCTCGACAAACCCGCTAAGCCCTCCGGCGACGCCCTTCGAGTACGCGCCCTCGAACATCCGGAGTTCGGGCGTGTGCAACGTGTATGACGCGGTGACGTGGACGCGGTCTTTCTCGCGCGGGACGGTGATGGTGAATTCCGCGGGGGCGGCGTCGGCGCCGAGGCAGGCGGCGATGGAGAGCATCACACCGAGCATTTGGACCTCCCGGGATTGGTCACAAGGACGGACATTGTTGCATCGTCGCGCACGCCGCTCCTCGCGATGACGGACGGGTGGCGGGGGTGCGATTCGGTGGTGTGACGCTTGGGGCGCGCCAATCGTTTGGGCCGCCCCGGCACCTTTCGCGGACGGCGCGGAGTTCACGCCGTGGGCTGTGGGCGTGGGTGGACCCGGTTCCACGCGGGCCGAACCACCCTCTACCTATGTGGTGGTGCGTTGCCCTGGAGGGATGGGGGAATTGGGCTAGGGAAACAATGGGTCGGGGCAGTTTTATTGGGCTTCTTGCTTGTTTTTTGGCCGGGTGATGGGTCTTATGGGTCGAATGGGTCGTATGAGACAGGGTAGCGTGGGACTATTTGCGGGTAGGGGGCGTGTAGGCGAGTACTTGGCAGGCGGGGACGCCTGCCCCACTTGAGTGGGGGGACGGGGATTGGCGAGGGGTGGGGCGACTGGTTGGCGAGATCCTTCGCTTCGCTCAGGATGACAAGTGTGAGTGGTGGGGAAAATCCTTCGGTGGATGGTCTGGGTCGCGGGGGCGGTCTTGTGCGGCCTATTCGGGCGCTTCGAAGGTTTTTCGGACGGTTTGGGTGAGGGCGCGTTCGGCGTCGGCGAGCTTGGCGGCTAGTTCGGGGTCGGCGCGGACGGCGTCGGTGAAGGCGGTTACGGCGGTAGCGCGGTCCTGGGTGATTCTGTCCAGGGATTGCCGCCACGCGGCGATGAGATCGGGCAACTGTTCGGTGCTGACGGGCCGAGGCAGGCCTTGCTGGACGGGTTCGGGGTCGGCGCCAAAGACGCCGAGGACCGGTTCGCGGAGGATGAAGTCGGGCAGGCGACTGCCGATGCGGTAGGACTGTTCTTTCTCGAGGAGAGAGAGATGTTCGAGGACGGCGCCCTCTTGCGCCGTGAAGTAGGCGACACGCTCGGCAACGTGTGCGGCGTCGTCACTGGCGGCGATGGCGACGGTGCGCAGGATGTAGTCGATGTATCCGTTGGGGACGGCCTTTCGGCCGGCGTCGCGCTGGCGGATGAGAAAGGATTCGAAGCGCTCGGCGGCGACGTCGAGGGTGCTGTGGCCGATGGCGGCGGCGACGTTGTCGAGGAGTTCGATGTAGGGCTTGGTGAGAGGGCCGGGTGGCGCGGATTGAAGGGCGATGGCGCGCATGCGCGGGCCGGTGAGGGGGTTGGCCTCTGCGGGTTGCGGCGTGGCGGCCGAGGCGAGGAGTGCGAGTGCGGGAATGAGGGCGGGGAGGCGATGCATCGGGTTGATTGGGCTGAATGGGAACTATGTTACCGGAGATGGGGCGGGGCGATGGAGTGGAGGGGAAATTGCCGCCTTCGCGGGAATGACAAAGGCGGGCGGGAACGAAAAGCGGGGCGGGGATGACAGGACGCGTGGGCTGTGTTATCGTGATTTCGCAGAATACGCGGTTTTGGGCCGCAGGGAGCGTGCGATGAGATTCGCTTTTGTCCGGATGGTGTCGATGGTGGTTGTGGCCGTGTTGGCGCCGGGGCTGGCGTCAGCGAATGACGTTGCGCCGCCGTTTGACGTGAACCTCGGAATGACGCCGGACCCGGCAAAGGGGTTCGACATCATCATCCACACGCCGATGGGCACGACGGTGATGAAGGAGTCGGACCCGCGCGACCTGTGGAAGATTTGGGAGCCGGAAGAGCGCGCGAAGGCGGAATCGGTGAGCGAGGACGAGCGCCGCGCGATGACGTGGAAGCGGTACGGGTGGGCGGACCGTCCCGACCCGAAGGAGCACTGGATCCCGCTCGACTACACGCCGGACGGCAAGGGCAACCTGGTGACGAACTGCTTCGCGTGCCACGGCGGGCAGGTGATGGGGAAGACGGTGCCCGGCGTGGGCAACACGTTGTTCGACCTGACGACGATCGCGACGGACCTGCAACGGCTGCGCGCGCTGGAATCGGGCGGCGACCCAGCGAAGGTGCAGGACACGCTGGCGCCGTTCAAGACTCCGCTGAACCAGCACCGGGGCGTGAGCAATGCGGTGATATTCGCGCACGTGTTCGCAGGGCTGCGGAACCAGGAATTGTTCGCGAAGTACACGCAGCATCCGGAGCTGTTGCAGCATCACGACATGAACGCGCCGGCGTGGTGGCTGTACAGCAAGAAGGACCGGATTTACGCGGACGGGTTCGCGCCGAAGACGCCGCGGCAACTGATGCCGTTTGCGATGTCGCCGATTTACACGGACG
>CAYUZD010000039.1:0-15584 GCA_964449475.1 uncultured Nitrospirales bacterium | reverse complement strand
CGGAACTGGGAGCGGTGGTATGTGCCGCGGTTGTCGGAGACGATTGACACGATCGTGGAGCCGTTCTTCTGGCACGACTCGACGGTGTCGGGGAATTTTGGGACGGCGGATCCGGGCGAGAACACGTTTGGCAACGCGGAGGTGATCCCGTATCCGACGCTGGCGCTGTTCAATCCGTTGCAGAACGTGATGGCGCAGCGCGTGATGGCGCAGTTCCGCGTGACGCTGGTGACGGACGACTCCGACGCGACGATTAATTGGTCGATCACGGAGAACGGGTCGGACCTGGGCACGGTGACGGGCGTGCAGCAGAACCCGGACGGAAGTTTCATCGTGAACGTGTTCATACCGGATCCGGCGTCCACGCTGTACCTCGGATCGGCCAACCGTCAGCCGACGTATTACACGTTCCATGCGCAGACGGTGACCTCAGGCGCGAATCCGGTGGCGGACTCGTCCCCTGCGACAGTCCAGTTCGTCGTGGTGAACAACGTCGCGGACTTCATCCGCGACCGGGACGAGACCCAGCCGATCCGGGAATCGGACGTGAACTGAAGGCGGGGTGCGGGCGTGAGGTCTTGCTCACATTTACGCCGGTTGCGGCTGCTTGGCGGCTCGTGTTTAATGGGGCTGTGGCACGATGTGCGCGACGTTAGCGCCGGGACGCTCACGATGCCGATCCGCGACCGAATCAGCCGAATATCCTTCGCCGTCGTTGGGGCGTTACTGATCGTTCTCGGCCTGGCGGCCTGCGAGCGCGCGCCCACGACCAACGGCGTGGTGATCATCGAATCGGCGCCCGAATCGGGCGCGACCGTGACGATCGGCGGGGACAACTACGGGGTCACACCGGCAACCATCCGCGGCCTGCCGGCCGGTCAGTACTACGCCATCCTCAACCTGTATGGCTACCAACGCGCGACCGAGTCGCTCATGATGCCGGAGGAGGGCGAAGTCCGCGTGATGGTGCCGATGCAGCGCATCGTGGGGTATCTCTCGATCGAGTCGACGCCGCCGGGCGCGCAGGTGTACCTGAACGGGCAGGAGTACCTGGACACGACACCGATCGTGAAGCGGCCAATTCCGGTGGGCCAGTACAGTTACGAAGTGCGGCACGACAACTTCGTGACGGCGACGGGGGACATCGAGATCAAGGCAGACTATTCGTATACCCGCGCGCACGAGCTTCAACCGTTGCAGGGCTGGCTGCAGATTTTCAGCCGGCCGTCAGGCTCGCAGATTTACATCAACGACCTGGTGCAGGACGAGGTGACCCCGGCGAGTTTCCAGCTTGCACCGGGTGTATACACGATCGGCGCGTACCACGACGGGTACCTGATGGCCGAGAAGAACGTGACGATCGAAGCGAACGGCCAGCACACGGTCGATCTGCCGATGGAAGCCGGATACATGCCGCGTGGGATGGTGCTGGTGCCGGCGGGGGAATTCATCATGGGCGTGGACGGCGGATCGCCGGATGAGCGGCCACGGCGGAAGGTGAATCTGCCGGCGTTCTACATCGACAAGTTCGAGGTGACGAATGCGGAGTTCCAGAAGGTGTTTCCGACCCACCGGTTCGATGAGCGCGCGGGCATGCTTCCGGTGACGGGGGTCACGTGGGACCAGGCGACATCCTACGCGCAGGCACTGGGCAAGCGATTGCCGACGGAGGAGGAATGGGAGAAGGCGGCGCGGGGGGTCGATGGGCGGGAATATCCGTGGGGGAACACGTTTGACCCTCAACTATGCAATATCAGCAGCGGACCGCGGAGCGCGCCGACGCGGGTCGGACAGTTCCGGCCGGGCGCGTCGCCGTTTGGCGCGATGGACATGGCGGGCAATGTATACGAATGGACCTCGAGCTGGTATCAGCCGTATCCGGGCAACGATCTGGTGAAGGACGACTACGGGCAGGTGTTCCGCGTGCTCCGGGGCGGGTCGTTCATGACGGACCGCTTTGTCGTGCGCACTGCGCGGCGACACTATGACAAGCCAGACAAGACGCGGGCGGACTATGGATTCCGTTGCGCGATGGATTACACGCCGGGTGGGCCAAGCGCGACTCCGGTGCGCGCGCCGGCGAGCCGATAACGAACTGTTTACAGGGCGTCAGTCAAAGGTGACACGGAGCAACTGGATGAATCGCGAGCGGATGAAAACTATTGGCAAAATGAAGACGTCCTTGACAACACAAGTAGCTTGTACTAGACTTATCCTCAATAAGTTACGCGATTAGCGCGTTTTCGCGATATATCATTTTTAATACTTTCGTCTACATCCAAGTTTCGGTATCCGTCGGCCGCCCGAGTCCTCTAGAATGCACCTGAGCCGCGATCGGGGAGTTTTCCCGCGGAGGCGAGAGCCATGGCACGAATCAGACGCGCACGGCGAATGAAACGCCTGGTGTTGGACATCGGTACGAGCGCGATCCGCCTCGCCGAACTGGCTCCGAACAAGGAAGGGTACCAGTTGCTGCGCTATATGCAGCGGGATCTCGTGCTCGATCCTTCGCTCGACGAAGAAGAGAAGGCCGAGCAACGGCGCGAAGCGCTTGCGCAACTGCTCAAGGACGCGAAGATCCGCACGCGCAAGACGATCGCGGCGGTACCGGGCCAGTCGGTGTTCACGCGCAACCGGCCGTTGCCTCCGGTGCCCGAGTACAAGGTGACGCAGATCGTCAAGTACGAGATCCAGCAGCAGATCCCGTTCAATCTCGACCAGATTGCGCTCGATTACCAAGTGCTCGGCCGGACGGAGGCGGGCGGGTACGACGTGATGATGGCGGCGATCAAGGTGGACGTCGTAGAGAAGCAGGTCGATATTCTGCGCAAGGTGAAGCGGAACATCGACATCGTGGACGTGTCGCCGATCGCGGCGTACAACTGGCTCAAGCACACGGGTGAGTTCGGTGAGGATGGCCAGTGCGTGGCGCTGATCGATTTGGGCGCGACGACGACGGACATCGTGATTCAGAAGGACAACCAGTTCCGGTTCACGCGCAGCCTGCACGTGGGCGGCAACGACGTGACCTCGACGCTGGCGTCGAGCTTCAACATGTCGTTCGCGGAGGCCGAGAAGCTCAAGCGCGAGAAGGGCTTCGCGCCGACGGGCGACCCCAAGCGGGACGGCCGCGGGGGCGAGGTCATTGGGAAGGTGCTGGGGCGGCTGGTGGCGGAGATTAACCGGTCGTTCGCCTATTTCCGGTCGCAGCCGGGCGGCGGTCCGGTGCAGCGGGTGATCGTGACGGGGGGCGGGGCGTGCCTTCGGAACATGATCCCGTATTTGCAGCGGCAATTGGGGATTGAGGTGCGGATCGCGCAGCCGCTGGCGGGCCTGGCGATTTCGCCCAAAGCCAACGACGCGAGTGAGCATCCGGAACAGGCGTGCGTGGCGCTGGGGCTCGCGCTGCGCTGCTGCCAAAACGTCCCGATCCAAATTAATCTTGTGCCGCCGCGCGTGCGGGAGTTGGCGCGCCGCAAGGAGCAGGTTTTCTACTGGGTGCTGTCGCTCGCGACGATGTACCTCATTCTCGCCTCAATCATTCCGGTAACGGCGCAGAAGGACGAGCAGGTGCAGGCGCGGATCAAGATGCTCGAGGGCGTGATCGCGCGGTACGACGCGTCGCTGATCAACGACCCGCAGAAGCGGTCGGATTTCGAAGACGAGTTCGAGTTGGTCAGCAATGATGTCGGGAAACTCACGACGGACGTGACGTTTCTGGACGACAAGCGGCGGTTCCGTAATACGTGGCTGCCGTACATCCAGGCAATCAATGATTCGCGGCCGACGCGCGGGCTGGTGATCAGCCTGATCGAGGCGATCGTGATCGGCGCGGACAATAACACCGGCCCGAACGCGTGGCGCGAGTTGGCCGGGGAGAAACCGGTTGCGGCAGCACCGGCAGCGGCGGCACCCGCGTCACCGGCGCAATCCTCGTCGGGTGGCGGGATGGACGGTTTGCTCCAAGTCGCCACCCGTGGTGTCGGAGCCGTCGGCGGAGTTACGGGTGGCGCCGGGGGGGTGGCCGGTGAAGTGCGAGGATTTCCCGGCACAAATCTTCATGCGCTTGTCGAACCGAACGGGATCGCGATCGTGGGCTATGCGTACAATCTCGAAGCGGTACGCGAATTTGAAACGAATCTCAAGAATTCGAAGACCTTCGTCGATGTCTTCGTGAACGAACTCTTCTATGACCTTGTCGATGACGGACAACTCGCTCAAGCGCGGACGTCGAGCCCCGTTTCGCAGAAGACGTCCGGGGGTGCCGGATCGGGCGCAGCGTCGCGTGGGAGCGGCGGCTCTCTTGGCAGCATCGACCTGGGGAATTTGGGTGCCGTCGCGGCGCCGTCGTCACCCGGGGGATCTGGAGCATCGGCAAGTACCGGCGCAGAAGTAATGTTGTTCCACATCAATGTTCAGTTCGTCGGTAAACCCAATCCGCGACCTGCGGCCGGTGCCGCTGGTTCTGCGGCGGCGCAAGGCGGTGCCGCGTCGGGTCTTGGGGCGCTTGGTGGATCCCGGCCGTGAAGAAGGGCGTCATTTTCCTGTCCATCTTGCTTGTCGCGAGTATCGCGGGCACTTACGCGGTGTACGAGTTGTACGTCAAGCAACGCATGAAGGAACTGGCCGATCACCTCGAGCGCGAACGCCAACTGGCGGTGAAGATCGAGTCGCTCCAGACGACATTCTTCGGGACGACGCCGCAAGTGGTGTTGCAGGAATGGCGGAATGCCACGCAGCCGTGGTCCGACGCGCTCGAACGACGCACGGCCTTTTTCGCGTTTGATCGCACGGTAGAACGGGTGACTATTCCGGAGGGCCAGATTCCCAGGTTTTATTACCGGGACGAATTGCCCAAGCGCATCCAGGCGTTGCAGGAATACGCGGAACGAAAGAACGTGCAGGTTGCGGACGTGACCTGCGGTGTGCCCCCGTTTGATTTCTACCGGGCTGGGTCGAATCCGCCCGCGTCGGAGATTGAACAAAACCTATTAAAATTCGATCAATGTGCGGCGTTGACGCGTATGCTGGTCGACGTGGGGCCGGAGTCGATACAGCCACTGGTGTTCTGGCCCGATGTAGACACCAAGCTGAGGAGTGGCGGCACCCTGCGCGAACGCACGACAGGAATCCGGATGCGGGCTCGAATGCAATCGCTCGTGACGCTTCTGGACAGCGTGAGCCAGTCGGATCGGTACTTCAGGGTGAACGGCCTCAAGGTCTCGAATCCGGATTTGACCGTGCAGGATCCGACATTGGACGTCGAACTGCTGTTGACTCAGGCGCGTTTCGTTCCGGAAGAACGGCGGACGACCCAGGCGGCCGCATCGCCGGACGCAGCGCGACAGGCCCAGGCGAATGTCGCCAATCTGTTCAGTCAGCGCGCCACCGATTCCCGCTCCAGTGATGACGACAATCGGCGAGAGGGCCCGACGTTCTGGCAACGATTTCGCAAGAAGTACATACCGTTCTGAGATGTTCATTGACTGGTTCGAGGATTCCGCAGCGATTATGATGAACAGAACGGGTGAGCGCGCCGCGTGAATCGACTCCGGAAAATAGGGAACTGGCTCTGGCTGAACAAAGAGCGGATGGTGCTGGCCGTCATGGTCGGCTTCTTGATTTTCCGCGTGTATACGGTGGTGTCTCCGGCCGCGGATGAGAAGGAAGGGCAAATTCCGCCGCCTCCGACGGACAAGATTCCCGATGACGCCAACTTGCCGGGCGACCCCCCGCCGCCGCCGCCTCCGCCGAGGCTTGACGATTGGTCGCGGTTGCCGCGATTCAACCCGTTCGGTCCCTATCGCCCCGTGCAGGTGGGTGGAGGGGGCAACCAGGAGACAAACGAGCAGTTCCCGCTTCGGCTCTTGAACATCCGGGAGATCGCTCCCGGGGAGCTTCGGGCGCAGATCGACAGCGGGGTACGCTCATCGTGGTATGCAGAAGGTCAGGCTTTCGAGACATATGAGGTCTTGGACATCGATCCGGACGCGGGCACGGCCACAGTTTTCTCGGAACGGGAACAGCAGCAGCGCATCTTGAGACTGGAGAACCCGTGAAAAGGAGTAAATCGTCAAGAACCGGGTGGCGATCGATTGGGAATGCAGGGTGAAACGAACGTTTTTCGGTTGAGGAAACGGTAGATATTCGTTAAACTCTTACGGCACAATGGCTAAGGGCAGGATCGGCGCGTCGAAACGAGGGCCGACGTTCCACGGCATTGGGGCGCCGCACGAGTCAGTGATGGATCACGCGCGGAGCAGTCGCACGTGGAGGAGGGAGCGTTACATGCGTAAGCGGTTACGCGGGATGATGTTCGGCATGCGCATGGCGAGCTCGTTCGCATGGGTCGCGTTATTGCTGGTGCATCCCGTCATTCAGGCCCAGGAGCCGGAAGCCGCGGATGAGCCACCCCAGGAAGAATTGCTCCCGGTGGAAGATCTGGCGCCGGCCGAGAGCGACGCGACGATCTCCGAGGCCCGTCAACATTTCCGGTTGGGTGTGTCGCTGTATCAACAGGGGAATTTCCGCGAGGCGCTGGATCAGTTTAATCGGGCGCTGGCGTTGGATCCGGATTTTACGGAAGCCAAGCAGTACCGTGACGATGCGGAGAAGCAACTCAACGTAAGCGCGACGGGGATCGATCCGTCGGCGCGGCCGTCGTTCGAGACGTTCGACCCCGCGGCGATCGGGATCCCGGGTGAGTCGCCGCAGTTGTCCGCCGAGGAATTCAAGATCCAGCGCGTGCGGGAACTGGTGACTACGGGTGAGCAGTACCTCGAGTACCAGTTTTATGAGGAGGCGCAGGATCATTTCGAACAGGTGCTGCTGATCGCGCCGGACAACGAGCGGGCCAAGCGCGGGCTGCACGAGGCGACGCTGGGGCTTTACAAGAAGCGCGTGGAGGAGAGCCAGGGACGCGTCAGCGAGCAAATTGGGATGATCCGTGAGGACATCGAGCGGATGAAGCTGATGCCCGAGGGCGCGGACGCGCGGGGCATTCGAAATCCGCGGATCGATGTGCCACGCGTGGACGAACGCGTGCAGGAAGTGAAGGAAGTCTCGCGGATGGAGCAGGCGCTGGAGAACCCGGTCAGCGTGCTGTTCGAGGACATCCACCTGAGTGAGATTCTCGATTTCCTCACGGGCGCGTACGAAATCAACGTCATTGTCGACAACCGCGTGGTCGCTTCGCCGGAAGACGCGGCCGCAGCGGCGGCCGGCCAACCACCGGCGGGCGCGCGTCCCGGGGCGGCGGGTCAGCGCCGGCAGGGAGCGGCTGGCGGTGGGGGCGGAGGTCAGCCCGGATTCGGAAATATCGATATCGGTGCAGCAGGTGGCGCTGGCGGGGCCCGTGGTCAGAACCAGCAGAACCTGCAGGGCCAGCAGGTTACGACGGGGATGATTGAATACATCAGTCTCAAGGATGTGCCGCTACGCCAGGCGCTGAAAGCGATTTTGCACCCGCTGAATCTTGATTACGCGATCCAGGAGGGATTCATCTGGATCAGCTCTCCGGAGAAGATTCGGACGGAGACGTTCGAGAACCTCGAGACGCGCATCTACGACTTGCGCAACGCCGGTGCGGAGACGCTATTCAAGTTGTTGATCACCAATTCCGGGGGCCGGGGAAGCACCCTTAGTTTGAGCGTTGGCGGACAACAGGGTGGCGGTGGTGGCGGTGGCTTGGGCGGCGGCGGTGGCGGCTTGGGCGGGGGTGGTGGTGGTGGCGGCTTGGGCGGCGGTGGCGGTGGCGGCTTGGGCGGTGGTGGTGGTGGTGGCGGCTTGGGCGGCGGTGGTGGCGGTGGCGGCTTGGGTGGCGGTGGTGGCGGCGGTCAGGGGGGAGGAGGCGGTCAGGGGGGAGGCAACCGGACCGGTTTCTCCAATATTTCCGACCTGTTTGACACCATCGACGACGAAGAAGTCGGTGAATTTCCCAATCCACTGGATGATGGCGCGGGCGGCGGCACCGGTGCCTTCGGTGGCGGCTTCGGGGGTGGCGGCGGCGGTGGCGGTGGTGGGCAGTTTGGCGGAGGACAGGGCGCGAACTTTTTTGGTGGACCTGGGCCAGGTCTGGGTGCGGCGGAAGGGTTCGACGGCGAGTCGACTGTTCTGCAGATCGTTCGGAGCCTGGTACCGCCGGTGATCGAGCCGGTGAGTTTCCGCTTGCTTTCGTTTATGCGCTACAACCTGTTGACAAACCAACTGGTGGTGCATCAGACCCCAGCGAACCACGATCGGATCCGGAAGCTCTTAGACGATCTCGATGAACGTCCGACGGAAGTCGCGATCGAAGCGAAGTTTTTGAATCTTTCCGTAAACGATACCAAGGCGTTTGGATTCAATTGGTCTGGTGACCTGTCGAGTCCGAGCAATCCGCCCGATCCAGACGCCGTTCCGCCGAGAAATTTCGATATTGATGGCGATGGCGACATCGACGAGGTCCCCGGCAATCTGAACAACGATGGTTCAGTTAGATCTCCGTTTGACTTCATTGCGAAGGCCTTGACCGGCGGGGGCGCGTTCAGTCCAGGCCCGTTCTCACAAGTTGGTGCAGTCTCGCTTGGTGTTAGCATTATTGATAATGCGAACGGAGACAACTTGTCCGTCGCGTTCGATGCACTGGACAGCGTGGGCGAAGTCGAGCTCCTGAGTGCGCCACGCGTGACGACGATGAACCAAAAGCCAGCGGTGATCGCGGACATCACGGAGGAGTATTTCCAGATTGCGGCGGTCATTCAGGAATTCATCATCACGCAGGGCGGCGGTACGCAGAATGGAGATCCCGTGCTTTCGCGCTCGGTTTCACCCATTATCGAATCGTTCATTTTCGGATTCTCGCTCTCGGTCACTCCGTACATTTCCGGAGATCAGATACGGCTTTGGTTGAATCCTCAGGTGATCAATCGCGCAGGGACCAAGACCTTCCAGGCGATCTTTGGTTCGGGTGACAATGAACAGGGCGTTACACTTGAATTCCCGATTGTGAATACCCAGTCGGTCTGGACCAACGTTATCGTCAGTGACGGCGACACGCTGGTGCTGGGCGGACTGGTGAAAGACAATACGTCCAAGAACGTAAGCAAGTTCCCGTATCTTGGCGACGTACCGCTTATCGGGTTCTTCTTCCGCGGGAAATCGCGCAGTGTGCAGCAGTCGAGCCTGCTGATCTTCGTGACGCCGACGATTATCGATCCTTCGGGTGCCCGCTCCTTTGAGCCGGCCCTCTGACGCCGGCGGCGCCGGGCGCGAAACGAATAGCGAGAGCAACGCGGCCGCTCCGAACGCGGGGCGGCCGCGATCTTTTTCGGACCGGCTGGTGGGGGCGGCGTATCGCGCGGCATGGTGGCCGGCGGCGCCGGTGCTGGCGGGGTGGCTGGCGGCGGACGCGGGGCGGCGGCCGGCGCTGGGGCGGATGCGGCCGCAGGTGCCGGCGATCGCGGGGAGGCCGGTGTGGGTGCACGCGTGCAGCGTCGGCGAGGTGACGGTCGCGATTCCTCTGCTGCGCGCGCTGCAGGCGTCGCTGCCGGATGTGCCGCTGCTGCTGACCGCGGCGACGGCGACGGGTATGGCGCTCGCGCGCGAGCGCGCTGGAGTGCCGGTGGCGTGGTTTCCCATCGATCATCCTTTGACGGTGAGCCGTTTTTTTGAGCAGGCGCGGCCCCGGGCGCTGGTCATCCTGGAGACCGAGTTGTGGCCCGGGGTGTTGCAGCGCGCGCACGCGACGGGCGTGCCGGTGGCATTGGTGAACGGGCGGCTGAGCGACGCGAGCGCGGCGGCGTACCGCCGGTTCGCGGCGCTGTGGCGGCCGGCAGTGGCCGGGATCGCCGCGGCGGGCATGCAGACCCCCATCTACCGGGACCGGATCGTTGCCCTGGGCGCGGCGCCGGGGCGCGTGCAGGTGACGGGGAACCTCAAGTACGACGCGGCGCCGGCGCGGTGCACGGTGGAACGGCGGCGCGCGCTGCGTGCGGCGCTGGGCATACCCGCGGACGCGCCCGTGGTGCTGTTCGGCAGCACGCGGCCGGGCGACGAGGCGCTGATTGCGTCGGGACTGGGCGACCTGTTTCGCGCGCATTCCGAGTTGCGCGCGATCGTCGCGCCGCGGCATCTCGACCGGGTGGACGAGGCCGAGGTGGCGCTGTCCGCGTGGCCGGTCGCGCGCAAGTCGGCGATCGCCGGGGGCGTGGCGGCCGGCGCGCGTGTCGTTCTGCTCGACACGATGGGCGAGCTGTCCGAGTTGTACAGCGTCGCGGACGTGGCCGTCGTGGGCGGAAGCTTCAGCGGCGAGGTCGGCGGGCATAATCCGGTCGAGCCGGCGGCGCAGGGCGTGGCGGTTGTGTTCGGGCCGGACATGCGCAACTTTCCGGACATTGCGGCGGAACTGCTGAAAGCGGACGCGGCCGTGCAGACCCCGGGCGCGGATCTGTCTTACGCGATCGACGCATTGCTGCGCGATCGCGCGCGCCGCGACTCGCTGGGTCAGCGCGCGCTCGAGGCCGTCGCACGCAACCGCGGGTCGCTGGAGCGGACGTTGGCGATGCTGCTGCCGCTGATCGCGGGGCGGGACTGACCGCATTCCTAAGCGGCGCGATCTAATCCCGCGCCCGAAGAATCGGAACTGACGTAGGGGCGGCCCCCTGTGGCCGCCCTGGATCCTGGGCGTGCACAGGGTGGGGACGGGGCCCCGCCCCTACAGGCCACGGCGGGAACTGCCCCTATACCATTGCGGCGGGTGTTGACCTCGTGTGCCGAAGCGAAGGACGCGGCCTCCATATCGAGTAAATTTGAGAGACAATGGGAATTATCGCGTTCGTTCCCTCGCGTAAACCGAAGTTAGTCCCGGAGGGACATCGTGATAGTAGCCCGGCGTTTCAACGCCGGGTCAAGCGATAACCAAGGCTATCCAGTCCCGTAGGGACGACTGGGACGGCGTCACGGCTTCATCCTCAGTCGTCCCTACGGGACTGATGCGACATTTCGATGTTCACCCGGCACTAAAGTGCCGGGCTACTGTAAGATTCGTCCCTACGGGACGAGCGCATTCCGTTTCGATCGGGCGAGGGAACGAATGTGATAGCTCCCGAGACAAGAGGGAAGTTTGATGACAACTTGCGTGAATTCGGCGTATAGCGAGTAAATTGTCTGTGCGGATTGTGAATGTTCTGACGCGAACGGTAATAGAGTAGGTGAGGGAGACGCGAGTTCAGGTGGAACCTGCCGAGGAACAGAGAGCGCGGCGGCGGCCGTTGGTGTTGGGGTGCGCGGGCGTTGTGATCGCGCTTGGCGTTCTGGCGTTGCTGTCGAACGAGCTAATGTCGCGGAGGTTTGCGTCGCGGGGGGAGGAGATTGCGCGGGAGATGGCGTCGCGGGGGTACCCGGCGACGGTGGAGGAGTTGATCGCGTACCAGAATGGGCCGTTTGAGGTCACGAACGGTGGGGAAGATTTGCTCGCGGCGTTTGCGGCGTTTGAAGAGGAGGGCATCGACTTCGATCTCTTGCCCGTCATCGGTTCGTATGAGCCGACGGGGCGGACGTTTCCGTTACCGGCGGATGTCGCGGTAGAGATGGACGCGCTCATCCAGGCCAATGAAGTGAGTTTGGGCTTCCTACAGTCGGCGTTGGAGGCCGACGTTTGTCGAATACCGATGGTAGCCGTCCCGGGTGGTGATGTCGGCGTACCGTTAGAAGTGAACGCGCGTGCAAGAAACCTGGCGCGGCTTCTCTATGTGCGAGCACTCCTGGCCGCGGATCGCGGCGATCCGGCGCTCGCGCTCGAATCAGTTCGCTCGATGCTACGATTGGGCGGGGTTCTGAACGAACAGCCGGGCTTGATCAGTTCATTGGTGGGTGTCGCGATAGTTGGGATGGCAGGAGGCGCGGGACAGGAGCTGATCGAGTCGTCACGAATCGAGAACGCGGCGGACCTCGAGCATCTGGCATCACTCCTCGAAACCACCGAGACGGGATCACGCGCATTCAATATCTGGACGGATGTACTTCTGAGCGAATATCGGCTTGAACTTGGCACACCACCGGCTGGGGTGATGATGGGGGAAATCGCATCGACGATATCGGGTCCCACTGGAACCGCGGACGGAATGCTGATCGTGTCATCTCTGGCCAACCAGTATTCGTTCGTTGGAGCGATCGACCGACTTAGGGAGCGGGAGCTTGCTCTGTTGGTCTCGAAGCATCTCGATGAACCGCTGTTGGACGGAATCGGTGCGATGGGAGGGCAGGTCTACGACGCCACCGTACTGAGTCGATTGTTCCTTTTGAATTCAGAGTTTTCGCTGAGTAGTGCGAAGTCTGCTCCCCTGATCGAAGCGATGGCGCTCGCGCGACTGAGGTCCGCTGGGGCGTCGGCGCGGGTGGCGGCTTGGCGTGTGATACATGGGCGATTGCCGAGTGAGGAAGAATTTACGAGCGACGTTCGAGTGATGCGAGATCCGTATAACGGCGCGCCATTGCGGTATGCGAAGACGGATACGGGCTTCCGGGTGTACGCGGTCGGCCCGAACGGGATCGATGAAGGCGGGGAGTATCGGCCGGGGAAGTCGGGGAAACTCGACGACCTGGGGACGGAAATATCGTTCGGTGGTGAAGACAACTAGAATAATTCCGCGTGAGTGGTGACGCGTGACGCTGACTCGCACAGGCGGGGACTCCTGTGCCACCTGAGGGCGCCGGTGCCACGTTGGGGGGGTGAGTCGGTCGGAGAAGGTGTGGCTGGCTGGTGTGCGAGATCCTTCGCTTTGCTCAGGATGACGGGGAGCGGGAGTGCGGAACGTTGGGACTGGTAGCGGGTTCGATCGAGTTGGGAGAGTTCCGGTGATGGAGCGGCGGCGATCGATTGCGCTGGGATGTTCGGGCGCGTTAGTGGTCGCCGTTGTGTTGGGTTTGTTGGCGAATGAGTTCGTGTCGCGGCGGCTTGCGTCGCGCGGGGAGGTGATTGCGCGGGAGATGGCGTCGCTCGGGTATCCGGCGACGGTGGAGGAGTTGGCGGCGTATCAGAACGGGCCGTTTGATGGACCGAATGGGTGGGACGATTTCGAGGCTGCGCTGGCGTTATTCACGGCGTCGGGGACGGCGACTGTCGTGCCGGACTTGGTCGAGCGACTCCGTAATCTGGAGTCCGGCGCGGCGTTGTCGCCGGAGGACTCGGCGGAGGTGGAGCGGGTGCTGGCGGCGAATGCGGCGAGCATCGACGCGGTGCGGCGGGCGGTGGACGGGGAGGTGTTCCGGCAACCGATCGAGCGGAGTACTGATCCGGAAGCGGCAATTATGGCGATGCTCTGGTCTCCGCGGGGAGTCGGAACGGACGGGAGCTTCGACGGTCTGTTGTGGGTCTTTGACATCCTTGCGTTGAACGCAGGCGTGAACGGTGACGAGGCCACCGCGGTGGAGGCCATCCGGTTGCGACTGCGGCTGGGCGAGCGGCTCGACGATCAACCGGGCGACCGCGCGATGGCGTTCAGCGACAACCTGCGCACCGGAGCCGCGGAGTTGAGCCGCGAACTGATCGAAGTCTCGTTCCGTAAGGACCCGGCCGCGTTGGAACGTCTGGCGGAGTTGCTGGAGGGGTCCGAGCCGGGGGACGTTGGAAGAATGACCTGGACGATGGTGCTGCTTCTCGAGGAGTTGTACGGCGTGTTGCTCAGTGGCGACTTGATCCGGGACGAACTCGCGAATAATCCGTTCAACTCGCCGAGCACCGCGGCGTCGTTCGTGACGGGCGCCGCGTGGATCACGGCGTACCGGCATTCGTATCTGGGCGACAACGACCGGTTGCGCGCGCGGGAAATGGCGGCGCGTGCCGCGGAGATTTCCGACGGCCCGCTCGGGGAGATGATTCGCGAACTTCAGACGCGCCAGGAGGATCGTTCGC
Organism: uncultured Nitrospirales bacterium; assembly: GCA_964449475.1. Lineage (GTDB taxonomy): Bacteria > Hydrogenedentota > Hydrogenedentia > Hydrogenedentales > VFKU01. Next base: position 1,693 of record CAYUZD010000039.1, on the reverse strand, counting down.
TGATAGCGTCTCTTTACATCCTGAGCGGTGGGTCGTTCGATCTTGCGCAGCCGTTGACGCGCGAGGCGGATTTGCGCGGGCGGTTGCGGACGGCGGCCGCGGCGGCGCGGGTGATGGCGTGGCGGGCGGAACGCGGGCGGCTGCCGACGGTGGAGGAATTCGCGCGGGAGATTCCGGCGTTGCCGGACCCGTATGACGGCGAGAGGCTGCGATATGTCGTGATGGAGAGCGGGTTCCGGGTGCATACGGTGGGGGAGAACGGGATCGATGAGGGTGGGGAATGGGGTCCGGGTCCCCTACTCGATCACGGCAGAGCGCAGCCGTTTGATGATGTGGGGACGGAGATCTTGATACGGGAGTGAGCACTGAGGTGGGCAAGTCGAGCTATTGCTGCACCGCGATTCGCACAGGCGGGGACGCCTGTGCCACTCGTGTGAGCAGGTATTCTGGTTCGAACGCGTGGGTTCGAGGTTTGCAGGAGCTTGGACGTTGAAGTTCCGGTGGATGTGGGTCCTCTGCGCGTTTCAACGCGCTGGCGCAATCGTGCAAGCAGTGCCATGTCGAGTACCGGGACTGAGCGAGATGGGATGAGCGGGAGGCACACGCCCTGGAAGGCGGATCGCGCGTGGTCTTAAATCCGTTCAACGGCGATCGTCGAGGGGGGTGGCTTCGACGGTGGGGAGGCCAGGTCGGGAGGCGGTGAGGTTGAGGATGGTGCCGCGCCAGTTGATGCGGTTGATGGAGACGCTGAGCCAATCGCGTGGGAAACTTGGCGAGGGGCGCGGATCGTCCATGGACGGGTCGAGGCCGAGGAAACCTTCGATCATGATCTGCGGGACCATGACGCTCTCGAAAAACTCGCAGTCGAGGCCGAGTCCGCCGGGGGTGCCACAGCCCTGGAGCGAGCCTTCGCGCGAGCCGTTGTAGTACGCGCGGTAGCCGCCGGCGGCCTGGACCTCCCCGAACCACGCGAGGATTTCCTTGAGCCGCGTCCACGCGTTGTCGGGTCCGAGAACCTTCAGGCGCGCGAGGAGGTCGTGATAGGAGAAACCGAGGACCGCGCCGCCGTCCTGCACCTGGCCGCCCCAGGGGATGCTCTCGGGGTTGGACCAGAACCAGCCGTACCAGTCGACGTTGCGGCGGGTTGTGGCGCGCGGAGCGAACCGCCAGTGGTAGATGTCCGCGCCCTGGGCGGTGTCGCCGTCGACGACGCGGTCGCCGTTGATCCAACTCATGACGGATTCGGCGTGATCGGGCGTGGCGAAGTCGTAAGCGACGGCTTCGAGATTGAGGAACGTGAAACCCCAATCGTGGCCGATGCCGTCGATGTCGATGCAGGCGAAGAAGCGGCCGGTCTGGGCGTTCCAGAAGACTTCGTTGCCGGTCCGTTTGACCGCGGCGGCGTGATCGGCGAGGAAATCCGGCTCGAAGAGGCCGGTGTCGGCGGGGATCTCCCACTCAGGGTGCTTGAGGATGGCGCGCTCGACTTTCACCATGGTTTGGAGCGCGTCGTAGTACTGGACGGTCGCGTAGCAGTCGAGGCCGCCGAAGGGGAGCAAGTCCCAGTAGTTGTTACCGACGCCCTCGCCGGCCAAAAGCGATTTATTGCCGCTCGCATCGCGCGCGATACCCGTGCGTCCTTCGTGACCCCACCAGGAGGAGGTGTCCACGACGTTTCGTTCGAGCGTGCGGT
>CAYUZD010000038.1:10973-15616 GCA_964449475.1 uncultured Nitrospirales bacterium | reverse complement strand
TACCGCGTCGAGGATCGCCTCGGCGACGGCAATGGCATGATCCAGAAGTACAAAAGCCTCGAGTGGTCGCTGCGCGCGTATCCCACGCGGCCGTTTTTTGCCGTGCAGGCCGCGTACACCAACACCGGCAAGAAACCGGTGACCGTGCGCGCGCTCATGCCCTGGTGCGTTGGCGACCCGGGCAAGGGCGCTGTCACGCTAGGCGAAGGCACGGAAGAATCCGTGATTCTCACGGAATTCACGCGCGGCGCGCCCCGCCGCGTGAGCGGCGAGGGCACAAGCCCGGACGCCATCGCCGTGTACAACCCGCGGACCGGCCAGTCCTTCATCGCCGGCTTCATCACGCAGGCCCGCGCCTCGACCCGCTTCGAAATCGGCAACGCGAAGCCGGGCGAGGACACGGCGTTCTACCGGTTCCGCGCGGTGTGCGAATTCGATCCGCCGGTGACGGTCGCGCCCGGCGAGACTCTGGCCTCGGAGGTCCTGTATCTCGCGGTCGCGGAGACCGAGCCGGTCGTCGGGCTGCAGCGCTATGCCCGCGCCGCCATCGTGGTGAATACGACGGGCCAGCGGCCCGCGCCGTTCCGGGCGTGGGACCTACGCGATCGGCAGACCGTGCCCGAATCGCTGGTCGACGGTCCGCAGGAGTGGACGCAGGACCTCCTGTTCAGCGACGTGAATACCATCAAATCCGCCGCGATTCCATCCGGGTTCAGCGCGGCGCTTTGGCACGATCCGTTTGCCAATGCCGGCACGATCGGCACTCCGGAATCGAACGCCGCATTGACCGCCCTGGCGCGCGCATTGTCGCAATCGGGCGTACGCGCGATCGCCGGAATCGATCTCGACCGGGCGATGACCGGCGATGCGGCCGAAGGACCCACGCGCGTCGAATCGATCTCGGCGGCCGTTCGCGCGATGCGCGAAGGACTCGGCAACGGCGGCCGGGTGTACGCCGCGCGTCCCTCGTTGCTCGCGTCCATTCTGATGGACGGCGTAGTCGCACCTAACATGCCGATTCCCAATGCCGTCGCGTCCTCCGCTGCGTCAGGCGGAACGATTGCATTGGACGGGGCGGATAACCCGGCTGCCGCTCGCGTCGCGGCAACCGTTGCGTCACTCACTGATGCCTCCGCGTTGCTTGACCCCGTGCACGCGCTGTCGCCTGAGGATTCGCCGCTGGGCCGCGCCGGTGCGCCCACCGATCGACCCGGCGCGCCGGCGGACCTGTTCGTTTCCGATGCTCCGCGCGTGGTGTACGCGCGGCAGGAAAACAAGCTCGGCCTGGCGCACGTCGTCGCCGTGTTCAATTGGCGCGAGGACCAGCCCGAGACGACCACGCTCCCCCTGGCGCGATTGGGCGGCGAACCGGGCGTCTACTACACTGTTTACGACTTCTGGTCGCAGCAATACCGCGGCTCGGCGGTCGAGCGGCTCGACGTCACGGTCGCGCCGGGCGACGTGTCGGTGCTCGTGCTCCGCCCCACGCTCGCGCAGCCGATGCCGCTCACCATCGGCGCGAACCTCGGCCAGTCGTCGCCGCAAATCGAGGCCTACACCTGGGACCCGCAGAATGCGCGGTTGCGCTTCGCCACGCACGGCGCCGGGCCGTATTCCCTGCCGCTCCTGATGCCGGAGAATGCGACATCGATGGGGGTCGAGATCGTCTCGGGCGCGGCCTCGCTCTCGAGATCGGTGGAATCGTCGCGCGTCATCCGCGTGGACGTCACGCCCGGCGCGGACGGCGCGGCGGACTTCGTGCTCACGTTCGACCGGCGCTAACGCCCCGCGCCCGGGCCTACCGGTATTCCTTCCACTCCGGCTCGTTGTCGAAGATCCAGCGGTAGTACTCCTGCTGCGTCAGGCGTGTCGCGGCGTCTTCATCGACCACCACGGTGCAGCGCGAATGCAACTGCAGCGCGGACGCCGAAATCATCGACGTCACGGGTCCCTCGACCGCTTTCGCGATGATCTCCGCCTTGTCGCGGCCGGTCGCGAGCAGGATGCACCGCCGACAATTGAGAATCGTGCCGACACCCATCGTGATCGCGCGCCGGGGCACCTTCGCGGCGTCGCCTCCGAACATGACCGCGTTCTGCGCGATCGTCACCGGCGACAGCGCCTTGACGCGCGTGCGCGAGAACAGCGCGGACAGCGGCTCGTTGAACCCGATGTGTCCGACGCCGCCGATGCCGAGAAGCTGCAAATCGATGCCGCCGGCCGCCTCGATGCGCCGCTCGTAATCGGCGCATTCGGCGTCCAGATCCGCCGCGCGCCCGTCCGGCAGGTGCGTGTTCGCCATATCGATGTCGATGTGCCGGAACAACTTCTCGTCCATGTAGTGCCGATAGGAATCCGGAGAGTCCGCCGGCAGCCCGACGTACTCGTCGAGATTAAATGTCCGCACCGCGCCGAACGACAGTCCGCGCTCGCGGTGTTCTTGCGCGAGCCGCGCGTACACGCGCTCCATCGTGCGGCCGGTCGCGAACCCGATCACGAGCTTCGGGTTCTGGCGGAGGCTGTGCGCGACGAGATGCGCGACGAGATGCGCGGCGGCGTCCGCCGTGGGCCGGATGATCACTTCCATGCGTGACGATGTTTCCTCATCGGATGATGGTCCGGCGCAGTCCCGGCACGTCCGTCGTGCCGATGCCTGCGCGCGCCTTGAGCGCGTTCAATACCTCGGTGTTCGCCCCGCGCTGTTCCGCGTTCGCAATCGCCTCCCGCGCCGCGTCCTGCTGCTGCGCGTCGATCGCAATCTCCGCGAGTTGCACCCACGGAGCCGGATTCGCTGCGTCCAACCCTGCCGCGCGTTGGAGATAGGCCGACGCGACCGGCGCCCGCCCCACTTCGCGCGCGACCGATGCAGTCCGCATGGACGCGTCGAACTCGCCCAGGCCCAGCGCATCGCTGTGCACGCGTTCGACCCCGGTCCATTCGGAGAGCTGCGCGAGGAACTTCGCGAATTCCGTCCACACCGCCGCCGGATCCGCCTGCGACGGCGCAGGCACGCCCCCCGCGATGAATTCGGCGAGCCGCCCGAGGTGCTGCTCCGCGATGCCCGCCGCGCGCCACGGCCCCACGACATCCGGTTGCCGCGCGAACGCGTCCCACGCGACCTGTGCCGCGAGCTGGTAGTGCCCCTCGGCGTCGAGCACGGACGACTGGATCGTGGCGCGGTCCGCGGGCGTCACGCGCGACGCGGCCTGGTAGTAGATCGCCAACGTCGATTGCGCGGCCTGGATGCGCGCGCCGATTTCGGTGCGCAACGCCGCGATCGCCGGGTCCGTGCTCTCGCCCGCGCGCTGCATCACGACCGCCGCGTCGCTCCAATTGCCGATGCCCGCGAGCGCCCGGGCATATTGCAGAGTTGCCGGATCGGGGAGCGGCTCCCGCTCGCCTGCGAGCCGGAGAACCCGGACCGTCCGGCGCGGACCCGACCGATCCGGTCCCGGCTGGCGCGCTCCCGGGGACTGCGCCGCCAGTAGCAACAATTGCACGTCGTCAGGGTATCGTTCGCGCGCCGCGCGCAACGCCGCCTCGGCCGCATCGCCGCGTCCGAGCAACCGCAACGCATTCACGCGAATCGCCGCGCGCTCGGCCTCTGGCCCCGCGATCGTGTCCGCTCTATCGAGCAGCTCCGCGGCGAATTCGAGGTGACCCGTCACCGTGTCGGTGCCACTAGCAAGGGACAAGCCGGTTCCGGTCGATTCGCGCATCGCCTGGTCGAAATGGAGCCGGCCCAATCGATCGAGCGGAGCAGCGCACTCGGGACACGCCTCCGACGCCTGCAACCAGAGCGCGGCCTCGCTTCGCCAAACATTGTTGCGCGTGGACGCGAGTGCGATGCAACCGACCAACGCGAGTGCGACAGGCAACGCCATCACGACGCGCCACGTGCGCACGCGCGGGACATCGAGCAGCGCGGCGGCCGACAGCACCAGACCCGCGATCGCGATCGGCATCGACGATTCATCGAACGAATCGTCCCGACCCGGCGCGAACCGGATCGCGAGCGCAAACCACAACAGCCCCGCGCCAATTGCTGGGCGCAGGGCGAAAGTGCCGAGTCCCACTGCGAGCACGCCGAGCCACAGTAACGTGTCTGAACTCGACCCGGGCGCGTGGTGCACAAGCAGGTTTACAGGAGCAAATGCCGCCTTCACGCTCGCAACGACGCGCGCCGGAGACGAGCCAGTCTCCGGCGCGTCCATCACAGCCTGACCCACGCCGCCCAGTATTGTCAGCATTACGAGCAGCGCAATCATCGGCACATGCATGGCCCAACTGATCCGGCGGCGCGCGGCAAACTCCAGCGCGGGCAACAACGGTGCCGCCAGCGCCGCCGCGGGTGTTGCCGCCCATGATGCGCCGATGGTCGCCCACGACGCGGCGGCCAGCGTCCACACCCGGCCCGGCGAGTCATCGGCATTCGCGGCTGCCGCACTGGCAACCAGCAAGAGGGCCGCGCCCCAAAGCGCCAACGCCACGCCGATCAATTCGCCCCGGGCGCCGAGCGCGTTCACCGCCTGCGTCGCGGCTGGATGCGCTGCATAGACGGCCGCGGCGAGCGTCGAGGTGGCCCATCCGTAGGGGCCGCCGCGCGTCAGGAACCGCGTGAGCGCATAAACGCCGAACGCGGC
>CAYUZD010000038.1:0-10873 GCA_964449475.1 uncultured Nitrospirales bacterium | reverse complement strand
GCGGGACGGTGGACTCAACGCGCCGCGCGCCGCCGGCCCAGCCACAGCAGAATACCGGACAGCACCACGACAATCGACGCCGCCACCGGCAGCGCCCGGCCGCGCGGCTCACGCCGAATCGTAACGTTCCCGTCCGGGTCGATGTCGGCGTGCGCGAGCGACCAGCGTTCGCCGGCCCACGCGAACAGAAACCGCTCGCCTGGGCGCAGATCGACCGGAATCGCGCCCCGTCCCGGTAGATATGCGCGCATCGCAATCGACGCGGTCGCGTTTCCGGGCGCACGGACATAGCGCAGCAGCACTTCGCCCACGCGAATCGCCTCCCCTTGCCGCACGCGCAGCCTGCGACTGTCCGATTCGAGCACCGCTTCGAAGAGTGGCGAATCCGTTGCCTCCACCGGCACCGCGCTGACCAACGCTTGCTCAATCCGGATCGCATGATGTCCGTCGGGAGACACCCACATTTCCGCGACGTCCAACTCCGCCGGTCCGACGCCGCCCACAATCGCGCGCCCGTCCTCGCACACGACCATCAACGCGGCGTGCGGCGCCTCTCCCGGATCGAAATACACGGGCGGCCCGTTCGACGGTCCGTTCACTTCGATCAGTTCGTCGCCGTCCGGCGTCCGTTGGCGCAGGACGAGTGTAGGCCCCTCCGGAGAGTACGAGTCCACCGAAACAATCGTCCCGTCAGCGAACGTCGTGCCGGTGCCCGGAGTCAGTCCGCTGAAGAAGACCCACTGGCCGTCGTGCAACACGCCCCATTCCCCGCGGTTCGCCTGGCGGACGGCGGCGTCGAACTCGGCAAGCGCGGTCTCTCGCCCGGGGCACGTCCGCATCTCCAACGAGAATCCGGTGTCAAAGTCGAATCGCGTCGCGGGACGGAGCACCAGATTTTCCGCGAGCACGGTATCGTCCTTGAACACCGTCACGCTCGCCATCGGCGCGCCGTCCGTCGTCGCGAACAGACCCTGCCACGTGCGCACGCCGGCCACACGATACGACTCACCCGAAACGGGGATCGCCGTGCCGGGGACCAGATCGTGAAACGTCTCATCCGCGCCGTCGGAAACGGACAATCGATCGTGGAGCGAACACTCAAGGCACGGCGCGACCTGCGACAGTTCGATGCGAAGCAGGTCGGCATCCGGCGCCGCGTCATCACCGGAGAACTGTACAAAACGCTGCTCGGACTCGCCCGCCGCGGTTTCGGCTCGCTCGAATTCCGCGATCAGCATGCGCGGCGCGAGTCGTCCGGCGCCCCACCAGCCCAACAGGGCGAGCCCGGCCACGAGCGACACTACGGCGACAAGTCGAATGGCGTGCCCCACGATCCCCATCGCCGCGGACGGCGTTGGCGGCGGATCCGGTACCTTCGTTACTTTGCGATGGGTTCGGCCCCAGCCGGCACCGCGTTCGCGGCGTGTGCGCCGTGCCGCCGCTCCTGCCACGACGCCGCGATGCTATACAACACCGGAACGACGACCAACGTCAACACCGTCGCGAAAGACAGCCCGAACATGAGCGCGACGGCCATCGACTTCCAGAACGCGGACTGGGTACCGCCGGATTCGATGGAGAACGTCGTGAAATTAAGGCTGATACCGAATGTCAGTGGAACAAGCCCCAGGACCGTCGTGCCCGCGGTGAGCAACACCGGCCGGAACCTGAGCTTACATGCGGTGACGATGGCCTCTTCCAGCGCGACGCCGCCCCGCCGGAGCACGTTGATGAAATCGACCAGAATGATTCCGTTGTTCACGACGATGCCCGACAGGCTGATGCATCCGATTCCCGTCATCAGGAACCCGAACGGCAGGCCGAACACGAGCAACCCTAAAAAGACCCCGCCCAGCGACAACAGCACCGTGGACATGATGATGATCGGCTGCCAGATCGAATTGAACTGGAGAATCAACAACAGCGAAATCAACAGCAGGGCCACCACGAACGCGTTGCGCATGAAAGCTGCGGACTCGTCCACGTTCTGCTGCTCGCCCGTGTACGAAAGCGAGTACCCCGAAGGCAACGGGAAATCCGCCAGCCGCTCCTTTACGTCCGCGAGCACGGTCGGACCGGGCCGGCCTTCCGCCTCGCCGATGACGGTCACGGTGCGCTTGCGATCGATGCGCTTGATCGTGCCGGGCCCCACGCCGTACTCGAGGTGCGCGACCGACGAGAACGGAATCGACTGCCCCGTCGCATTGACGAACACCATGCCCTCGACGAACGACACGTCTTCGCGGAACCACTCGGGAAACTTCACGGTCACGTCGTACTCGTCGTCGCCCACACGGTACTCGCCCGCCTTCCGGCCGTGGATCGCCGCCTGGACGGTCGCGCCGATCGCCTGCGTGTTCAGCCCGGCGAGCTTGGCCTGTTGGCGGTCCACCACGACGCGCACCTCGGGCTTGCCCCGCTCCATGTCGTCGTAGAGGTCGACCAGCCCGTTGACATCCTGGATACGCGCCTTCACGTCCTGCGCGATCTGCTGCAACACGCCGAAATCGTCGCCCGCAAGCTCGATGTTCACCGGCGGCGCGGGCGGCGGGCCCATCGCCGTCTTGCCGATGCGGACTTCCGCTCCCGGAATGTCCGAAAACGAGTGCCGCAGGTTGTTGATAATCTCCGAAGGCTTGGTGTTCATCTCCTCCCGCGCGGGGAAAACGAGCGCCACGCGGCCGATGTGGCTCGAACTGGTGTTCGTCGAGCTGCCGGGCATGCCTTCCCGCACATTCGCACCGCGCGACCCGACGCTCGCCGTGATGTAATCCGTCCCGTCCTCGTACGGCTTCACCGTGCCCTCGACAATGCGCGTCACGGCGTCCGTCGCGTCCAGGTTGGTGCCTTCGGCCATCTCGATGTTGATGTTCGCCCGGTCCGGCTCGACTTCGTTGAGGAACTCGAACTGCGCGTTCGCCGCCCACACGCCCACGATCGAAACGATGATCACCGCCATGCCCGCGACCGCCACGGCGCGCCAGTGGAGCGCGGTGCGGAGCACGCCGCCGTAGAGCGTGAGGACGCGCGCCTCGCGGTGTTCCGCCCGCGGCTTCACGCCCTTGACGCGCGCATAGCGCGAGGCCAGCGCCGGATTCACGATCAGTCCGACGAACAGCGACGCGATCAGCGTGACGATGACCGTCTTCGGCAGCAGACTCATGAACGCGCCCATCATCCCCGGCCAGAAGATCAGCGGGAAGTACGCCGCGACCGTCGTCGCGGTCGATCCGATAATCGGCCACGCGACTTCCGCCGCGCCGAGTTTGGCCGCCTGCACGCGGGTATGGCCCATCTGTATGTAGCGATGGATGTTCTCGACGACGACGATCCCGTTGTCCACCAGCATCCCGAGCGCCACCATCAGGCTGAACAACGACACCATGTTGAACGTCATGTCGCTCAGGTACATCACGATGAACGTGATGAGCATGGACAGCGGAATCGCGAGCGAGACGAAGAACGCGTTCAATGGCCCGAGGAACAGAAAAATCACCACGAACACCAGCAGCAATCCGCTCATGATGCTGTTGAACAACTGCGATTGCATTTCATGGATGCGTTCGGACTCGTCCAGCGTAACGTCCACGCGCACCTCGCGCGGGAGCGACTGTGCGGCCCGATCCAGCAGCGCACGGACGCTCTGGGAAGTCTCTAACACGTCCACGCCGGCGCGCTTGCTGATCACCAGCGACACCGACGGATCGAAATCGAGCCGGGCGTAGTTCTCCGGGTCCTTGAACCCGTCCGTAATCTCCGCCACGTCACGCAAATACACGACGCCGGTTTCGCCGCGCTTGATCACCAGGTCGCGCAGGTCCTCCGGACCCGAGATTTCCCCGGGCACGCGCATGATGTACCGGCCCTGGCCCACTTCCATCGAGCCCGCGGGCACGTTCACGTTTTCCTGGAACGCTATCTGCGCGAGTTCGGCCAGCGACACGCCGTACACCGCCGCCCGCGCGGGATCCACGATGATCTGGATTTCCCGCTCGAAGCCCCCGATGATCGCGGCGCTCAGAATCCCCGGCAGGCCTTCGATTTCGTCCTGCAGCCGCTCTGCGATGCGCGTCAGCTCGACGCGATCGAGCGGGCCCGTGAGGTTCACCTGCATAATCGGCTGCTCGGCCGTGTTGATGTCGTTCACGATCGGGTCGTCGGCTTCCTCGGGAAGTTCCGCCCGCGCCGTCTCGACCTTGTCGCGCACCTTCTGGATCGCGTCGTCCACGTTCACGTCCGGCTCGAACTCTACGACGACGGTCGCCATGCCTTCGTTGCTCGTGGAGGTGATCTTCTTCACGCCGGAGATGCCCGTGAGCTTGCGCTCGATCGGCATCGTCACCAGCGTCTCCATGTCCTGCGGCGACACGCCCTCGTACCGGATCGACACCATCGCGATCGGAATGACCAGTTCGGGTTCCGTCTCGCGCGGGAGGGTCGCCCAGCAGTACACGCCCATCACGAGGATGAGCACGAGCGACACCACGACGGTGATGCTGCGCTCGACGCTGAAATCGGTCAGGGTCACGGCTGCGCGGCCCCTTCAACGACCCGGACCGCGTCGCCGTCGCGCAGGGTGCGGTGGCCGGTGACGATCAGATGATCTCCGGGATCGAGTCCCTTCGTGATCAGGACTTCACCCTCCTGGAAAAAGCCAACCTCGACGGCGCGCATGACGGCGTGCCCGTCCTTCTCGATAAACACAAACCGGCCCTCCGGCCGGCTCAACACGGCGAACATGGGCACCGTAATCGCCTCGGGGAACGACGCGCGCACAAGCGCGACCCGGGCGACCATCCCTGGCTTGATGGTCCGGCCGGGGTTGTCCACGCGAATCTCCGTCACGAACGAGCGCGTCGCCGGTTCAGCCGTGGTCGCAATCCGGAAAATCGTGCCGTTGATGATCCGGTCGGACAGCGCGTCGAACCGCATCATCACCGGGTCGCCAGGCTTGAAATGCGGCACGTCCCGCTCGGGAATGCCCACCAACACCTTGACCGTGTCCACCTGCACGACGCGAACGAGCGGCTTGCCAATCGTCACGTATTCCCCGGCCTCGTTGTAGAGCCGGTCCACGACGCCGTCGATCCCCGGCCGGATGATGCTGTGCGCGAACTCGACTTCGGCCATACGCAGGCCGGCCGACGCGGCGTCCCGGTTCGTCGCCGCGCGGTCGTACTCCTGCGGCGAACTGATCCCGCGCGCGCGCAGTTCCTTGACGCGCTCGTATTCCTGTTCGGTCAATTTGTGCTCGGCGCGCGCCTGGTCCAGCCGCGCCTCGATCGAGGTCGTGTTGATTCGGATGATCTCATCCTTCGCGGCGACCGCGTCGCCTTCGTCGTACGTCTGACGCTCGATCTTGCCCGCCATCTCGGCGCTGATCGTGACCGCTTCCCACGCCTCCGCCACGCCGGTGAGATACACGCGATCGTCGACGTGTTTCGGAACGATGGGCTGGATGGCCACGGCCGGCGTCGTGTCGGGACGTTCGACCAGTTCTTCCGGCGACGACAATGCCGCGGCCCACACCCCAACGACCACGCCCGCGCCCGCAACCGCGAGTACGCCGATGATCGCCACGCTCATCAAGAATTTCTTCATTGGTCCCTCACTTGCCTTTCACTCCGGCCTTCGCCGGAGGCACCGTTGCATTTCCGAGATCCACAACCGGGCGCAGGCCGCTCAACCCCGTGCCGCCGCGCTCCGCCCCCGCCATGAACAACTCGACCAGTGCATCGCCCAACTCCGCGTCGAGCGACACTTCGGGGTTGTGCCCCTTCGACATCACATGCATATCCATCAGTCCGGAGAACGCGAGCGCCAGCGCGCCCGGATCGCCCCCGGCCAGTTCCCCCGACGCCAGGCCCTCGTCCATCACGCGCACGATGCGGCCGAATCGCGCCTGCGCGAGTTGGCGGCTGTCCAGTCGCATCGCCTCCTCGGGCGGTGCGAAGAAATACCTGAGCAGAAACCGCACGATCTCGGGCGATTGCTCCGCACTCGCGAATTCGTTGCGGATGAGCGCCTTGAGCCGATCGCGGCAGCCCTGAATCCGGCTCAGGATCGCGTCCATCGAAACGAAGGCCCGCTCGAACTGGGTCTCGACGAGATAGCAGAACAAATCGGCCTTGTTCTGGAAATAATAGTAGAGGACCGGCCGGGTCACGCCCGCGGCTTCGATGATCTCCCGCACGCTTGTCGCATCGTAACCCTTTGCCGCAAATAAGGTTAGAGCACAATCGGCAAGCCGATCACGTGTGGACTCGTCGCCCAAACTTACTTGCGAATCTCTCAGAGGATTGACAGCCAAGGGTGTACCTAACGTTCGTTATACGAACCAAATGTACCCCTTCAACACATCGCGCGTCAAGGGGTTCCCGAAATCCTAGATGGACGGTCCGAACAAACGCACGGTCCACTCCCGGTTCGGCTGCCAGGGTTCGCGTACGCAGGTATACGCCGAGTGGGCGGAGACGGCGAGCAACGCCGCGGGCACGATCCAGTGCCAGGGCCGCTGTAATCGGCCCAGGAAGGGCGCCGACATCAGCAGAAACACCGGCCCCAACACGATGAACCAGCGAAACCCGAACGCCGACCCGCCGTAGTTGTTCGTCGTCCACGCGTAATACAGTGCGAGCACCGCCGCGCCCGCGGCCCCGCACCACGCGATCGAGGACGCCGCCGAACCCGCTCGTCTCGCTAATAACGCGCCTGGAATCGCGAGCAGCGTGATCGGAAAGAGCGAGAAGACTCCGGCCCGGCCAAACGTGATGTGGAAGAGATACGCCGGAAACGGATCGTTGATCGCATCGATGCCAAGCGGGTTGCGCCAATAGCTGCTCTCGTACAGGTACGCGTCCGCATGCAGTTGCGCCGGCAACGGACTCCCGGTAGCGAGCGCCAGAGCAACCGTCTGAACGGCGAGCAAGAACAACGCGACCGGCATCGCCCATACAATTAGCGGGCGAAGATGGTCGCGCGCGAGCGCCAGCCCAAGCAACGCCGGGAAGATCGCGACCGGGACATCGACCGTCGCGGCGATCCCCGCACCGAGCCCAAATGCGAGATATAACCATCGCGGGCCCGCCGAGTCGCGGCCGTGCAACGCGCACGCACTAGCGAAGCACACCGTCACACCGGCGGCCGCCGGCACATGGTTATTGAAGATAACGGCGTAGGCGCTGGCATGCGTGCTGATCAGGACCGCGGCGCCCGTGAACACCGGCGGTGCGATCCCACTCGCGATCCGCCGCACAGTCCACACCAGCGACCAGACGATCGCCACGAACGGCGCGCCCACCAGCGTCACCGTCATGACCCATGCGATACGGCCGACGTCCGCCGGGTTCCCGAGGTCCCAGCCCAACGCCGCGCGCATCAGCGCGTACTCGGCCGCCATCATCAGCGGCAACAGCGGCGGCTTGCTCGAGACGATCGCGTCTCCGAACTGGACCTTGTCCACCGTGAAATCGGCGAAGGGGTTCGTCGTGCGCTCGCCCGGGCGCGCGATGACGAAGGTATGTTCGTGCACCAGCGCATAGGCGGTCGCGAGCCGGCTGTTCAGTGTGTCGCCGTACATCCGGTCGGTGCGCGTGCCCGCGATCACCCACACCGCCGCAAGTGCGGCCATTGCCCAGGGAAGCGCGTGTGCAACGGATGTGTGCGGCTTCGCGGAAACTGCCGGCGCTGGAGCGGTCTCCGTCATATGGCGCCGCGACTAACGCCAGAACATCAGCCGCCGGAGGAACCCCCGCGGCTCTTCGTCGTCGAGGATGACGACCTGCTTGCGCTCCGAGATCTGTTCCCATTCGCCGCCGCGCAATTCTTCGGTGCGCTCCGCGAGGAACAGGCTGCCCACGCGCCGCCACTGGCCATGCCGCAGTTCGTACGACGCCTGTTCGATGCCCGTGCTGCGCAGATAATTGTGATCGTCACGCGCCTCGCCGCGATCGCGGTGCACGCGCGTCGCAAAACGGACTTTTTCGACTTCCGTCTCGGCCGTGAGCGGAATCGACAGCGATTCCTTCTCCGTAAAGTCCGCGGAGAAAACGGACTCCTCGCCGGGGAACTCCCAGTACTCCTTGTAGAAATACGGCTTGCTGAACAGCAGCCGCGCGTCGCCTTCGCCCGCGCTCGCACGTCCCGCTTCGACTTCCCTGGAAACGAGATCGCGCAACGCGGCCTCGTAATCGACCTCGCTGGTCGCGGCGACGGCACCCGCTTCGGGCCCGCCGTTTGACGCGCATCCCGCCAACGCGAACACCGCGCCAATGGCACAGAAAACGACGATGAAGTTCTTCATACTCCCCCCGGTGGCAACTCGGATCGACTTCAGTTCGGCGCGCGCGGTGTACCGCCTGCTTCGAATACGACCGGCCGGTTGGCGCGTTTCGTATCCGACAAACTCACCATGCGCGTCCCTGCGAGAACGCGCTCGACCCTGAACCGGTCCAGCAGCATCCCGCCCGGTTGCACGGTCGCGCGCGAGCCCGCCGCGTCGTTCAGGATAAAGGTCGCCGAGTCCGTGGCGCCGTCGAGATTTAACAACACGATCTTATACGCGCGGTTGTCGTCCTGCACCTCGGCGACGAGTGCTCGGGTCACCTCGGTCGGATACAAGTCCGCGCCACGGTTCGCTAGCGACGAGGCCGAGTGCAGGTTCTCCATGTTGAACGGCACCCTCCGAAGTAAATCCCGCACTTCCTTGTCGAGCGCCGCCACCGCCTCGTCCGCGATGGCCCGGTTCTTCTCACTGTTCTCGTGGCCGATGGCCTCCACGGCCGCCTGCAACGCGTCGATCGCGGGTCCGCCACTCGCGAGAATTCCCGGCGCGCGATTGGTATACGTCGGAAGGTTGGCGTTCGCATTCTGTCCGCCCAGGCCGCCGATCAGTTTCGGCGCGACGATCGCAAGCACCGCCACCAACGCGATCGCGGCCACGATCCCGGCAATCAGCGGTACCTTGCTCTTCGCCGGCTTCGCGGGCTTGGACGTACGAGCAGACGCGAACGCGGACGTGCCGCTCGATCGTGCGCTTCCGCCTCCGCCGAAATCCAAGTCGAGGCTCGGCCCGCCGAGTTGCGGCGCTTCGGAAGTGGCAAACGTCTCCTCGACGCGGAACGCCTCGAGCGCCTCCATCACGCTGCCCGACGGCGCGCGGTGCTGGATGCTCTCTCCGCCCAGATCATGGACCGACAGGGTTCGCGCTTCGTCCTTCGGCTTGCCGACTTCTTCGCCGCACCAGCGGCACTTGGCCGCGAGCACACTGATTTGCATCCGGCAACTCGGGCAGACGCGGAGCTTCTCGCCTTTCTCGTCGCGATGGACGCCGTCACTCATCGTGCGCTTGCTCCGCCACAGTCCGGCTCGTACGGCTTACGTGATACCGTGCCGCTTAATGATACAGATGTCATTCCGCCCCACGTCAACGGTTGACAGAATTCCCTTCGTGCGTATCTACACTATCATACGCATTCTTATTCTACTGCCGCTCGTCGCCCGCCCGGCCCCGAAGGTCCCCGGCACCCAGTATGACCGATCACCCGCGATTCGTAAACCAGTGGACAGATCGCGTCCCATGATAGCAACGAAACTGGATTACGATTTGTCCAGAAAATCGTCAGATTCGCTCCACTTCGGATCGCCGCGCGGCGCAGCCATCCTAAACTGCGATAATCAGGATTTCATAGTTCCGCTGGGCAGGTAAACGCGGCCGGTCGCCCCGTACACCTCCCGCGCGCGCCAAATCCTGCCTAATTCATCCCCGGAGAGCCGCCGGGTTTCCCCCATCATCCGCGCCGCGAGCAGAATCTGCGCGGAATGCTCGATCTTTTCCATCTTGTAGAACGCGTCCATCAGCGACGTGCCCAGGGTCAGCGCGCCGTGGCGGTCCATCAACAGCGCGTCGCATTTCGCGACGAGCGCCCGGACGGACTCCGCCCCCTCCGGCGTGCCCGGCGTCGCGTACGGCGCCGTCGGTACGGCGCCGACGACAAACACGACCTCCGGCAGGACGAGTTCCTCCATGGACACCCCCGCGAGCGTGCACGCCACGGCCGTCGGCGGGTGCGCGTGCACGACCGCGGCAATGTCGTCCCGTTGGGAGTACGCCGCGAGGTGCGTCAGGAATTCGGACGACACCTTGCCCTCGCCCTCGACGAGCTTGCCCCGGGCGTCCGCCACGACGATCTCGTGCGGCTGCATGAAGCCCTTGGCCGCGCCGCTCGGCGTGCACAGAAACCGGTTCGGCCCCACGCGCACGCTGATGTTGCCGTCGGTCGCGGCGACGATGTTCCGCGCGTACAGCCGCCGGCCGATCTCGCAGATGCACGCGCGAAGTTCGGTCTCGTTCGCGGTCATGCTACCGGCGTGCACCATTGGCGGTATTTGGCGACTTTGCCGAGCACGACCTGGAAGTACAGTTCTTGCAGTTTCTTTGAAATTGCGCCGGGCTTTCCGTCCCCCACGAGACGGCGGTCCACCGATCGCACCGGGGCGACCTGCGCGCCGGTGCCCGTGAAGAAAAGCTCGTCGCAGATGTAGAGTTCCGTACGCGCGATGGGCCGTTCGACGACTTCGAGCCCGAGTTCCGCGCGCGCAAGGTCGATGACCGAGTTCCGCGTGATGCCCACGAGCAGATCCGCGTTCTCCGGCGGCGTGATGAGCTTGTTCCCCTTGACCATGAACACGTTCATCGCGCTGCCCTCGGACACGGTCCCGTCCTCGCGCAGGACAATCGCCTCGTCGAACCCGGCCAGTTCCGCCTCGGTCCGCGCGAACGCGGAATTGACGTAGCTGCCTGTCGTCTTCGCGCGCGCGGGGATCGCGTTGTCCGACAGCCGCCGCCACGACGACACGCACACGTCCAGCCCGG
>CAYUZD010000037.1:0-15752 GCA_964449475.1 uncultured Nitrospirales bacterium | reverse complement strand
AGAGACCGACGGCATCCTCGAACAGAGCCTCGAATACGTCGACGACTCCGATGACGATTACCTCAACGAGGAGGAACTCAACGAAGCCGATTCCGACCCGGCCGCCGTCGCCCCAGAGCCAGTATGACGTGCAGTTCGTGGCACGGGCGGTCCGCCCGTGCAAGTCCCGGTGGGGAGCCAAATTGGTCGCTATCGTTCGCTCCGCTTCGCCCAGCGCTCCGCCCAGCGGTGCAACGGCGCGAGGTCGTCCAGGAGACGTTTCCCCTCGCGAGTGAGTTGATAGCCCTCCCCCGCCGCGTCAACGACGCCCGCCTCGCGCAATTCGGCCAGGCGATCGTTCAACACGCTCGGCGACATGCCGCCGCAGCGTGCCTGAAGTTCGCGAAACGTAAGCGGGCCGCCGCGCAACTCCCACAGGACACGCAGCGCCCACCGGCGGCCCAGAAGGTCCAGCAGCGCCATGATGGGCCGGCCGGTCGTCGAGCCGCGCGCGGGCCTTCCGGGACGGGGTTTTGGCATCGGCTTGCGCTACGATTTCCGAAGCGATATAGTATCGCTACTGATTTCGTAGCAACTCACAACAGGAAAAGAGTGCATCATGGCCGGTCCCCGCATTGCGCCGCTCGATCCGCCCTATCCGCCGGAGATCCAGGACGCGTTCAACAAGATTATGCCGCCCGGTGTCCCGCCCCTCAACATCTTCCGGACCTATGCGCGCCATCCGCTGATGCTTAAGCGCGTGATGACGCTCGGCGCCGCGCTCCTCAGCCACGGCGCGCTGCCCGCGCGCGACCGCGAGATCGTCCTCCACCGAACCTGCGCCCGCTGCCGCTCCGCCTATGAGTGGGGCGTGCACGTGGCGGCTTTCGCCCGGCCGCTCGGATTCACCGCCGCCGAGATCCGCGCTACCGCCGTCGGCCCTGCGGACGATCCCGTCTGGTCCCCTCGCGACCGGCTCCTCGTCCGTCTCGCCGACGAACTCCACGACACCTCGACCCTCTCGGACGACCTCTGGGCCGCGCTCGCCGCGGAATGGTCGGTCGAGCAGATGATCGAACTCATCTGCGTCGCGGGCTTCTACCACGCGATCTCCTTCATGACCAACGCCTGCCAAATCGAGGGCGAACCTTTCGCCGAGCCGTTTCCAACTCCATAACCACGAGTGTGGCAGGCTTAAGCGGGGTTTGCTTAAGCCTGAATACAACTCGATCGGATTCGTTAGCGGTACGCGCGGCTGCCCAGAAACTGTTCCGCCACGAAGGCAACGGCGTTACGGAATATGGCAAGGCCCGCGCTCTCCGGCAGCAGGCCCTCCCGCGTCCATCGCGGGTGGTTCGTGCCGTCGAGAAACGCCTCGGGGTGCGGCATCAGCCCGAAGATCCGCCCCGAAGGATCGCAAATCCCCGCGACGTCGTCGATCGACCCGTTCGGGTTCAACGGATACTCGCCCGCGGCCGCGTCGCCGTTCGCGCGAGCATACCGCAGCGCGATCTGACCGCCGGCTCGGAGCTGCTGCATCACGCCGTCGTCGAACTAGCGCGTGCTCCGCTTCGCCCACGTTCAATCTCACAGCACTCCCATAAGTCCCCTACGACCATCCAATCCCATCGAATTTCCCGCGTCGCCCATTCCTAGGCCAGAATTCGGCCGCTCAACCCGCTCTCTCCGTGTCCTCCGTGCCTTTGTGTTGCGCCCTCCCCCTTCCCACCCATTGTTTCCCCAGCCCTTTCCCGCCATTCCCCGAGGTCAACACCCCGCACACTATCTATAGAGGAGGTACTCGGCCATGACCGCCACGACCACCCTGGGCACCCCGGCCTTCCCATAACGGGACGAGGACCGGATGACACAAGTAGACCCGTTGAGCAGTCGCCCGGCCACCGCATCTGCGGCATGCACACGCCCGCATGGACGCCGTGCAAATTTCCCAAAGCAAAAACCAAGGCCATTCCCGACAAACATCGATCCCGAACTCGCCCAACACAAGAAGGAAAGAAGGAAAGAACGAACAGATCCACTCACTACAGAGATAAGGTCAAGCATGGAATGGATTTACACGATTCAACAGGATTCTCAAGAGAAAAAGAATCCAACCCTACGGAACTGCCCTTCCCATCAGCAGGATCGACAGACGAATCATCCTGTAAATCATGTCAATCCTGCCCACTGCCCTTGACCGATCCGTCGAATCCGTCCACTCCCCAGCCAAAAAACACCACGCCGGATCGTCGAAACGATCCGGCGCGACGTCGCCGTCCGGTTGGCGGGCCCGGACGGCCTCCTCCCCCATGGAATCCCTTACACGTGCGCGATCGGTGCCGCCGCCGGCGCCGCTGTCACGAGTACCCAACACTTCGAATACAGCACCGCCCCAAGAATCGGCATCACGGGCGTCGCGTACACTGCGCGCACCTGCATGCGATAGAACTTGCGGAGGCACCACGCCAGAATCGGCGACTGCGTGCGAATGACGGTTCCCTGGCTCACGGTCTATCTCCCCTGGCCCGCATCGCGGACCGTTCCGCTGTCTCGTCTTCTCTTCCCCACCCGCCGAAAAGCAACGCCTGTGCCAGATCGCGATCGCGCCCATTTCACGCGGGTTTTCGCCAATCCCGCGCGAACCCTGCGTCCAATTTTGTCAATCCCCGCGACGGTTTCCGCGCGACCGTTCAGAATTGTGCGCCGCACCCGCCGCCCTTGAAAGCACCGGACTCGCCGCGCAACAATGGCGCGGCAAGGGGGCCACGCGCCCGGGGGAAATTCCGATGCGTTCCGTATTCCGCGCACGATGTGTTTTCGCGCTCGCCGCACTCGCCGCGTCCGGCGCGCTCACCGGTTGCGCGACCACGCGCAAGGAAGAACCCACGCCCATCATCGCCGCCGTCAGCGACTTCATGCCCATCGAGTCGGTCTCCCAACTCAACCTCAAATCCGGCCGCTACCCCAACCTGTTCTCGACACTGTCCCAGGCGCTCTGGGTCAACGAACGCGTCGCCCAGGCGAAACTCGACGCCGAATCCGCGGACGGCGAACCCGTCAGCCCCATGCTCGCCGCCGACGGCCACACCATCGCGTCCAACTACTACGTCGTCGAAATCAACCTCGGCTCGCAATTCCCTGACTCGAGCATCGCCTACGACGTCGTCGGTCTGCGCACCATCGACGCCTACCTCCTCCTGCCCGACGGCACGCGCATCTGGCCCGCGCAGCGCGTGCTCGGCTCCCAAGCCAGCGAACAAAGCGCCGGCGCCCTCAAGTCCTACGGCCGCACCAACATCGTCGTGTTCCCCAAGTCCGACGTGTTCACCGGAGCGCCAACCATCCCCAACGGCACCACCGGCGTCCAACTCGTGCTCGACGGCTTCAGCTCCGAGTTCTACTTCGAGTGGGCCGCGGCTCCCGCCGCCGGACCGCCGCCAGCCGAACCCGAAAGCGGCGGCCTCACGTTCAGCGGCCTGTTCGAGAAAATCCGCGAACTCTCCCGCATGACCCAATAGCGCAACGGAGGCCCGATGCGGTCCTTCTTCAAGTTCGTGCTGACCGGGATCGGCCTCGTGCTGATCCTGCTCGGCGTCGCCGCGCTCCTCATTTTCACGCAGGCCCAGGACGTCCTCGGCTCCCGCGTCGGCCGCATCGTAACCGCCGCGCTCGGCTCCGACGCCACCGTCGGCGGCATCGGTATCGACCCCGGCGCGCGCGCCGTCGTGCTCAAAGACGTCAAACTTAAAAACCCCGCCGGCTTCAAGGAAGGCGATGCGCTCACCTGCGGCCGCGTCCTCGTCGTGTTCTCAATCCGCACCGCGCTGTCCAAGCAGCCCGCAATCGCGCTCATCGAGCTGCACGACACCCACATCTACAACCGATACGAAGCCGGCCAGGGCACCAACCTCGCCGCGCTCGCGAAGAAGTACGCCGAGGCCCCGGTCAACGAGGACCTGCAATTCACCGTCGACAAGCTCGTGTGCGAAGGCGGCAAACTCCACCTCAGCACCAACCTGCTGCCCGGCGCGAGCGTGCCGATCAACATGGCGAAGATCGAGATGGTGGACCTCGAACACGGCAAACCAATCACCACGGAGCGGACCGCGTCGCTCTTCCTGCGCACGCTGCTCAAGGAAGTGGTGACCGTAAAAGGGCTCGGCTCGTCGATCTACGACACGATCGCCGGCGAACTGAAGGGACTCGAAGAGAAGAAGGAGTAATTCAGTCGCACGCGAGGAAGTCGATCGCCAGACGCGACATGACCTCGACGCCGATCGGCAACGCGTCGTCGTTGAAGTCGTAGCGCGGGCTGTGCAGCGGCGGATACGGCTCGTTCGAGTTCGGATTGACCCCAAGCCACAGGTACGCCCCCGGCACCTTCTGCAAATAAAACGCGAAGTCCTCCGCGCCCATCGTCGCATGCTCCGCGCGCACCAGGTTGTCCGTCCCGACCGACCGCGCGATCACGCCCGCGGCGAACTCGCTCATCTCCGGGTCGTTGTACAGCGGCGGATACGGCTCACCGGGGAACTCCGTGCGCGCCTCCGCACGGTGCGCCATCGCCACGTGCGACGCCACGCGCGGGATCGCCATGAGCAAGTGATCGCGCACCCGGTCCGACAACGCCCGGAACGTCCCCTCCAGCACCGCGCGCTCGGGCGTCACGTTCCACGCGAACCCCGACTCGATCCGCGCGACAGTCACCACCGCCGAGTCCCACGGGTTCGTTTCCCGGCTCACAAGGCTCTGCAGCGCCGTGACCACGTGGCTCGCGACGACGATCGGATCCACGCCCGACGCCGGATCGGCCGCGTGCGTTCCTTTGCCGGTAATCGTGACGCGAAAGAAATCCGCGCTGGCCATCGCCGCGCCTTCCTTGATCGCAATCGTGCCCAGCGGCAGCCACGGCCACCCGTGCAGGCCGAACGCCGCATCGACGCCGTCCGTGACGCCTTCCTCGACCATGAATCTCCCGCCCGCGGCGTTCTCCTCCGCCGGCTGAAACACGAACCGCACGCGGCCCTTCAGTAACCCGAGGTTCTCGCGGAGCGTGCGCGCCGCGCCGCACAGCGTCGCCATGTGGCCGTCGTGTCCGCACGCGTGCATGCGTTGCGGAATGGTGGACGCATACGGCAGCCCTGTCTCCTCATGGATTTCGAGCGCGTCCATGTCCGAACGCAGCAACACCGACTTGCCGCTGCCGCCTTCGAGCGTCGCAACGATCCCGGTGCCCCTGGCAAATCCGCGCTGATAGGGTACGTCGATCTCGTCCAGGAACCGCGCGATCCGGTCGGACGTCCAGCGTTCCTCCCAGCGGATCTCCGGGTGTCGGTGGAGTTCATGCCTCAACGCCACCAACTCCGCCCGCGCGTTACGGATCGAATCGCGCAGCGGCGTATCGTGCGACCGCGTACCCAGGGACATCGAATGCGCTCCACTTGCCGCGCTCAGCATAGCACGCGGCGCGTCAGAGCCCGAGACCGAAATTGTGGAAATCGGTCAGGTTGAACTCCAGTCCGAAATCGACTCCGCGGTCCCGATTGCGGATGGTGAACTGCATCTCCCACTTGTGAAGCCGCCTGCGAATCGCGTAGGACTGGCGGGTCAACTCGTTGCGATCGATGTCGAAGCGCTGCTCGAACGCGAGCGACCAGTTATCGTTGATGCGATAACCGCCGCCGTATAAGACCTCCTGATTCAGCACGTCGCCCGCCGCCTCCGTGTACGCAAACCCGATGCGGCCGTTCAGGTTGTTGCGTCCGAGTTCGTTGTCGTAGAAGAGATACGCGAGCACACGGCTGTAGTCTTCGCCGGGATCCCCATCGCCAACCTCGACCTCATGAATCTCGCCGATCGTCTGCAGTCCCCACCACGGACGCGGCCGTACCTCGATCTCCAATTCGTAGTCCGACGACTCGACACGCTCGTTATAAAGGTCGTTGCCTTGATAGAGCGTGACACGGAGCACCGGCCAGACCTCCTCCGTGGATGCGTTTCGACCGAGCACGATATTGTCGATCGTGCTCTCGATGCGGAACCGCGCTGGTGCATCGTCCAGATCGTCGAATCGAGGCGTGTCGTCCGCGTCGACGGTCGCCGCCGGCCGGTACATCAGCGTGGTCGACGGTAGGATGAGGTGCTTGAATCCGGAAAACTGACGCATGCCGGGGAACGTCCTTTGCAGGCGGCCCTGCAACGTTACACCGGCGGCCATCGAGCCTCGCACCACTTCGCTACCGCCGCCGGGCGTGTCGGCGTAGAACGCGCCATCCGCCTCCACAAACGGGAGCACGTTGAATCCCGGCGCGACATTCATGTCGTAACTCAGACGCCCCACCGTAACGGTCCGCATGCTGTCTTCGCCGTCCTGTTCCCGGTCGTAGTATCCGAGCGCGCCGTCGAACGTCCCGTACAGGCCGCCCGCCGCGCGGCGTTCGAGGAGGTGGAAGGTTAGTTCGGGCAGTTTCTCCGTTTCCGACGTGAACGAATGAAGCGAAGGCGACACGGTCGCCGTCGCGATGTACTCCGGGCGCGTCCGTGTCAGGTTGACGAACGACCGAGGACCCGACCGGTCGTCGTACTCATTGCTGTAGAAGTCCTTGACGAAATCCGCGTCCGACCATTTCTCCAACTGAACTAGGGCGACGGTGTTGCGCGTCAGTTCCTGCCGGTGATACCACTCGACATAGCCGCGCTCCTCGGTCGTGTAGAGCGTCTGGAACTCGCCTTGGCTGCGAAAGAACGTCGCCGCGGGCGCGTTCATCAGGTCGTACTCGCCATCGAGTCCGAGCCCGATCCCCTCGTCGGTGGTCAGATACAGTCGCGGGGCAATGTTCGCGTGCTCGGCCGCCTTGAACCATTGCGCGGCCTCGATGGTGAATCCGAGACTGGGTTCACCGCCGATACGCAGTTCGGTGCCCTGAATGTACTGCTCGCCGGACAGCACCGTGGAGTAACGCGGATAGTAGAATGGCGTCGTAACTTTGCCAATCTGCAGCCGCGCGTTGGACCCGATGATGCGCCGGTTCTGCCGCAGTTCCGCGCGGGACAACTGAATCCGGTAATGCGGCACCGGCAATTCGCACGTGGTCACCCAGAGTTTGTCCGCCGTGAAGTTCCCGGGACCCTCGATGACGAGTTCGTCCGAACCGTAATAGAGCGGACCCGCATGGCCGCGCGCGTTTACCGCCATGCCGGAACCGTCGCGCAGGTCGAGGGCGAGCGAGTCCGCCTTGAGTTCGCGCAGACCCTCCTCCTGCCACACGACGTTTTCCGCTTGAAGCAGGCCATGTGTCACGCTCGGCTTGAACCCCTCCGGGTCACTCCCGGCGGGCACAAGCGGCCGTACGGCCGCCTTCCCGCCCTCAGTCGGAACCAGCGGCAGCGGCATCCCTTCCCACTCCGGAATCGGATCCGACACGACCAGAGAATCCGCGGTGAACACGGAGCCCTCGCGCTCCAACCTCACCGCGCCCTCCAGTGTCAGTTGACGATCCGCTTCAAGATATTCGAGCCTGTCCGCCCGAATGGTCATGTCATCCACGCGAAAGGTCACCGGCTTCTCCACGGTAAGCCGTCCGTCGACGTAACTCAGTCCGCCCTCGGAGTGAATGTCCTCAATGTCCGCGTTCCAATCGGCATTCAGCAGACTCTCGCTGTCTTTTCCAATCTTCAGCGCGCGCTCAAACTCCTCCATAAAGTTCGCCTCGCTCGCCTCGAAGTGCGGCGCGCGCGTCGACGGCCCGCCCAGGCGAACCAGCGGGGGTCTCCTCCGGTAAATCTCAGGCACTTCCGTTTCCTCCGGAGTCGCCGCAGGGCCGGGCGCGGCCTGCGCGTCCGCGGAAGAACCCGAAGCGCCGTCGTCGTCTGTGTCTGCTTCCGTCAAGACGGCTACGGGTGCGGTCTGGCGCGGTAGTCCGGAAGTGACCTCAGGAAGTGGCGGCGGAAGCGCTGCAATTTCCTTCGCAACCGCAGTCGGCGAAACGGGACGCGCCGCGCGCCGAACGTCAATCGGACTGATATCGCGTTCCACCGCCCCTTCTGCAGCGTTCAGGCGAGGGCCGGTGGTATCGCCGTTCCGGACTACTTCACTTGGGATGTCCGAGCCGGTCAACTCGAACTCGCCGGCCAGGGCGGACGTCTGCATGTCGATCAGCGCCACTCGATCCGAGGAAACGGCGGACATCTCGGTCCCCTGCCGTTGCTCGAGGTCGCGATACCGGTGTGACAGCGGAATCGTGACATACACATCCAATGTCGTTCCGTCCAGAATGACGATCGCGTCCGGCGCCGCAACCAGGACGGCGATCCTGGCCCCGATCGCTGCGCCGGCAATCGGCACGGCGGCTGGAAACTCTACGCGGTCGAGGATGGCGCCTGACTCCGCATCGATCAAGGTCATCGATTGGTCGAAGGGATTGATCGCGCCGAACCGGCGGTCTCCGGCGGCAAACAGTCGCATGACGCCGACATCGAGCTCGACTAAACCGTCGACGGACCGCGAAGACGTGCGCACCAACGCAATCGTCGCCGCATGCCGGTTGAGCGCCGCAACCCATTCGCCTGAAATCGCGAGGTCGGATGGACGAAATCCCACCGGAATCGAAACGAGTTGAATGGTCGGATTGTCAGACCGGACCACTACGTCATACGAAGTGCCCGAGGCATACGTCACGTTAGCAGCCGAATCGTATACCGAGACTTGCCCTTCATCTAACGAGGCATGCGCGGTCTCGCCTCGGGATGCGACGCAGTGCAGACACACGACAAGCAAGAGTGCCGTTGCAATGCGCCCCGAACGGGCCCCCATGGTCGCTGGCCGCTCCCCCGCCTCGCGCCGGGCGAGTCCGCTCCGTCACCCGGCGTAATCCCTTGACGCGGCTACGATTAGCCCAGAAAATCGGCCGCAGTGTGCGGAGTATAGCACTCGGGGGATCGTCCAACAATTCAAGTCGGGGACCCACCCTTTCTCGCTCGACCCACGCCGAAAACAGAGGTTTCTAAGAAACCTGCGCCACGCCCGACGCAGATTGTTCCAATCGGGCAACACTCCTTGTCAACGGCGCGTCACTTCGTAGTCAAGAATGAACTTTTGCGGGTATAGTTCAGAGGGTCGATCCGCACCGCGAAGACCCAGGTAACGTCTTCATAACATTCATACCCGCAACGGCTTAGGGTCCACGTCAGGGGGAAGGCGACCGTGGCGCTTCGGAATTTGTCCGGAGGGAAGCGTCAAGAAGGAAGTCTGGACGCGCTGGATCAAATCCAGCCGCGTGCGGACGCCGACGCCGTGTCGAATCGCGAAGCAACGGCGGAGATTGAGACGCCCGCGCCCGATCAGCACACGGACCCCAATTCAGTAGGACCTCAGGCGACCGATCCCATTCTCACCGTCGAGATCCAGTTGCCGGGTTCGTCGCTCGATCAAAATGGCTCGGCGGCGAACACGCCGGACAAATCGTCCAGCCCCGATCCGTTCCTCGCGTCACTCGAAGCGCTCCGCCGCACGCTGCGTCAGTCGAAACCCGACCGCCCGGCGTCTTCGCCCGACCCCGTCTCGAAGGCGGACCACGAACCGATTGCTACACCCTCCGCGTCGGATACCGACGATGCAGCCGTCGGGCTGCCGCCGTTGCCGGAACTTCCCGTCGATACAGAGTCTGACGATGCCGAGTCCGGCGACCGCATCTCCGCGTTGGAAAGTATGCCGCTTCCGTTGCCCGAACGCGCGCCGACCCCCGTGCCACAAGCCGGTGATCCGTCGTTTGTCGCGGATCGCAAACGCACTCCCGCGCCGCAACACGACGCATTGGTCAACGGCAATTCTCTGGACGATGCGCTCGACGCCGTGCGCTCGAGCATCGGTCTGCCCAAAGCGGAGAACGGCGTAGGCCGCCAGCCGTCCACGCCCCGGCCGCGCCGGCGCCGGCCCCTTTCGGACGGGATCCCAAAATCCGTCAGTGAAGACCTGCCGAAATTCCGCGGCAAACCGCGCATGCGAATCTGCAACCGTTGCGGTCACGAGACAAAACTGCGCAATCCCGAGTGCCAACAGTGCGGCAAGGTGGACGAGAGCCTGGGCATTCTGGACGCCGTCATCTCCGGCGACCTCGCGAAGGTGGAGCAGATTCTCCTGGTCCGGCCGCACCTCATCTCCGTCCAGACCAGCCGCCACGCGTGGACCCTGCTCCACATGGCTGCCAGCGGCGGAAATCGGAAGATGGTCGAATTACTCATCACCAAAGGCGCCGCGGTGAACGCCCCGAACCGGGACGGAAAGACCGCGCTACATTACGCCGCCGGCAAGGGTCACCTGCACGTCGTCGAGGCGCTGCTCGCCCACCACGCCGATCCCGAAATCCGATACAAGGACAAGTCCGCCGCGGAACTCGCGCGGGAGCACGGACAGATCGAAGTCGAGACCTTCCTGCGCAATCTCAAACCACCGGCAAAACCCTGACCGGGAAAGCCTGGCGCGGTTCCCGAAGACTGCACCCGCTTTACGCTTCGCAAAATCTCGTTGTCACGCTCAGAGGATCCATGGGTTCTATAGGTCGAATAGGTCCTATCCAAGCATGAACGCCAAGGCAATCAGCGCTAAAAATCCCAATCCGGCGACGCCCCCCACGATTGCCAGTACCGGCCAGAGCGAGCGCAGTGCCAGCGACTGTTCGACCTCGCGCTGAATCTCTGCATTCGCCTGATACCGTGAAACATCGATGTCGTCTACGCCCGCAGTGCGCACAGGTGTTTCAGTCTGTTTCACTCGCATCGGCGCGATCTCTACTGAAAGAAGCGTTTCAGTCGGTGTTTCGCTCTGTTCAGAGGCCGCCGGCATGGCCGTTTCGGCCAGAAGTTTTCGCAGGAAACCGACGCGTTCGCGCGCGCGGTCAAGGTCGGCCTCGCGGTTGCGAAGCGCCGCCTTCAGTTCCTCGGCACCCTCACCCGCCGACGCACGTTCTTCGGCCTCGGCCAGTTCTCCACGCAACCGGCGGACAATCGCGTCCTTGTCCTCGATGCGCTGGCGAAGAATCTGAATCTCTCGCATCACGCTTTCCCGCCCAAGTTCGGCGGCATCGGCCTGGGGAACGGACACGGCCAACTGCACCGCGTCCAGTTGGGCGGCCTGATGGCCGATGACGAAGTCGCGCTCGGCCGCGAGGTCCCGCAGGCCCTCGACCTCCGCCACCAGCGCCCGCTTCAGCAGCGAGTGGTCCAATTCGGCGCGTTGTAGCGCCTCCCGGGACGCCTCCAGTTCGCGCCGGAGCGCCTTCACCAGCAGTTCATGGCCCGCGGCCGAAACCTCCAGGTCTTCCAGTTCCTGCTCCCGCGCATCCAGCGACCGGGTCAACTCCGCCACCCGCTCGCTGTGGTCCGGCGCGTCGACGGTCCGCCGCGCCAGTTCCTGCTTGAGCTGCGCCAGTTCATGATCCCGCGCGACGATCCGTTCCTGAAGCGAGACGATTTCGTCGCGCAAGACCATGTGCGAGGCCGCGAGCGCATCGTAATTGTCCGACAGTACCGCCGCCTCGGCGATCGCCTCGCTCAACTTGGTCACCGCGTCGCGCTCGGAATCGTCGAGCGCGCGTGCGAGGTCTTCCGCCCGCCGTTCCGCCAGTTGCAGCGCGAGTTCGGCGTCCGCGAGCTGCGACCGCGATGCCCCCGGCTTGTCCAGCCCCCCCAGCGCCGCGCGCGCCTCGTCGAGTTCGCGGCCCGTCTCGCGCAGGCGCTCGGCATACTCCTGCACCTGGCGCGAGAGGCCCTCGACGATCTCGTTCGAGCGTTCCGCGCCGGATTCCAGTCTGTCCAACCGCGACTGCGCGTCGAGCGCGGCGTGGTGTTCGCGTTCGGCGCGTTCGCGCGCCGCCTGCAACTCGATCGTCAGCGTCTCGAGCCGCGAATGCAGCGCGGCCGCCTCGCGCTGCAACGGCTCGATGTCCGGCGGCGCGGATTCCACATCCGGCCCCGCCGCGTTCAACGCGTTCTCGAGCGCCCACTCTTTGCCGCGCAATTGGCGCCGCAGCTCGTCGACGGAGAGTTGCGCGCCGCCTAGCGCGTGCACGGTCTCGATGTACTGCTGCTCCGCCGTCTCTTGTTTGGCTTCCGCCTCCGCGCGCAGCCGGTTCTGCAGGTGCAACTGTTCGCGCGCGAAGTCCAGTTCCTGCTGCATCCGCGCGAGCTGCGCTTCCGCGTCGCGCGCGCTGCGCTCCGCATCCAGAATGCGCCGGTGGAATTCCTCACGTCGCTCGAGCGCGCCATGATCGGAGACGCGCGCCGCGGCCGCCGGATCGTTGACGCCTGCACGCAGCCGGAACGCCGGCCGCGCCGTCACGTGCACCTTCAACGTCTGGGCAAGCGCGCTGCGCGTCTGCGCGACTTCCGCCACCCACTCGTCCACGGATTGTTTGAGTCGAGAATAATCGTCATCGCGCACGGTCGCCACGCGATTGCCCCCCTGCGGCGTTCAGCCCGCCGCGATGGTACAGGTACAGCCCCCTGACGCAACGCATTATAGGAGCCGCGGATCGGGCCGTCAACCGTCGTTGACCGACTTCCGGCACTATGCTACGGTCTGCCGCGGGAGTCACAGTTCTCGCACGGGAGTAAACAAGCATGTCCAAACGCTGCATCTCCGCCCCGGGCGCGCCGCCGGCCCTCGGCCCCTACTCGCACGCCGTCGAATCCGGCGGTTTTTTGTTCCTTTCCGGCCAAATCGCCCTCCGGCCCGACGGCTCCGGGCTGCTTCGCGGTACAATTGAGGAAGAAACGCGGCAGGTCTTCTCGAACATCCAGGCCGTGCTTGCCGCGGGCGGCTCGGGCCTGGCCAACGTCGTCAAGGTGCTGGTCTTCCTCGACGACATCGAGAATTTCGCCGCGTTCAACAAGGTGTACAAAGGATACTTCCCGGAGAACCCGCCCGCGCGCAGTTGCGTGCAGGCGAAACTACCGGCGGGGGCGAAGGTCGAAATCGAGGTCATCGCCAAGGTCTGACGCGTGGGGGCGCGCATGGATCGCGGAGTCGCACGAGGGATAGCGCGGGGCATCGCAGCGGGGGCCATCCTGCTGTCTGCCGCCGCGCACGCGCAGACGGCCAGCCAACTCAACGCGCGCGGCGTCGAGAGTTACGAAGCCACCGATTGGAGCGCCGCGGTCGGCAATTTTGAGTCGGCCCTCCGGCTCGAACCAGGCAACGCGACCATTGTGCGCAATTACACGAACGCCTGCCAGGCATGGGCGAGTTCGCTCGCGCAGGACGGCAACTACGCCGCCGCGATCGTCCATGTAGAGAACGCGATCCAGAATGAACCCGAAAACCCGATGCCGCTCATCCAACTCGGCGCGTATTACCTCCACGAGAGTCGCGTGCGCGAGGCGATCTACCGGCTCGAGGAGGCCATCGAACTCTCGCCCGACGATGTCGATGCCCATTACCTGCTCGGCGAGGCGTACTACCGCGACAACGATGTCGGGGCTGCGCTGGATCAGTGGGAGTGGGTCGAGAGCGTCGAGCCGTCCAAGCCGGGGCTCGCCGAACGCATCGAAAGCGCGCGGCGCGAGATCGCCGTCGAAGGCGATTACGCCGGCCAGTCGTCCCGCCATTTCAACGTCACCTTCGATCGCGAGGCGGAAGGCCGGCTCGTGCGCGACGTCGTCAACGTGCTCGAACAGGCCTACCGCGAGATCGGCCGCGCGCTCGGCAACGCGTATCCGCCTGCGCCGATCCAGGTCTCGCTGTACACCAGTGAAGGCTTCCAGCAGTCCACGATGATGGACGCGCATGTCGGCGCACTCTTCGACGGCAACAAGATTCGCTGCCCCGTCATCGGACCCGACGGCAATCCACTGCCCTACGAGGAACTACGCCGCCGCCTCTATCACGAGTACGTCCACGTCGTCGTGCGCCACCTCGCGAAGGAGGACGTCCCCTGGTGGTTCAACGAGGGGCTGGCCGAGGCGCTCACGATCGACCTCTCCCCGCGCGAGTTCGAGTTCCTGCGTGACGCGCGAGACAAGGGCACCCTGTTCGACCTGCGGGACCTCGCGGAAGGTCAGCTCGACAAACTCGACCCGTCAGAACTCTATCTCGCCTACAAACAGTCCCAGGCGACCGTTGCCTACCTCAAGGCGCGCCACGGCACACGGCGGCTCGCGCAACTGATCTCTGCCGTCGCGAACGGCGAAGACGCCGAGACCGCGCTGCGCCGCATCTTCCGTCTTAATTACTCCACGCTCCAGCTCGCCGCCGCAGAATTCATACAAAACGGTTAACAATCCCCCACGCGATCCTGTTACGATCCCGCGAACCGATCGATGCGCGTCCGGCGCGGAGTCTCATGCACGCCCGAATCGTTTTCGCCCTCATCCTGTGCTGCCTCGCGGGCCTCGACGCCGCATTCGCCGCGGATGGTCTCGCCACCATCAACGGGCGCGTCGTCGGACCGGACGGTCCGCTGTCCGGCGCGCGTGTCTTTCTGGAATCGGGTCTCGAAGGGCCGCTCACGACCGTCGAGACGGACGCCGCAGGTCAGTTCGTGTTCGACGGGGTCGTGCCCGCGCTCGTGGGCGTGTTCGCGCACGCGCCAGGACTCGCCGTGGACGGTCGCAGCATGCAACTCGCGCTCGACCAAACGGTCGACGACATCGAGATCCAGCTGTCCAGGCCCGGCACGATTTCCGGCACCGTGACGGACGACACGGACCGGCCCGTGGCCGATGCGCGCATCACGCGCGCTGTCATTCTCGGGTCGAGCCGTGTCGGCATTCCCTTCGCCAAGCTCGAACCGTACGGCATCCCCGCACCCAAGACCGACGCGCGCGGCCAATTCGCGATCGGCTCGCTCCCGCAGGGCGCCGAGGTCGGCCTGAAGATCGCCCACCCGTCCTACGCGCAAGGCGTCGTCGGCGACGCGCGGGTCGGCGGCCGCGCGCTCGACGTCAGACTCAGTCCCGGCATCCTCCTCAGCGGCACGGTCCTGGCCCTCGGCCGCGAGGCCCCCGTCTCAAACGCAAGCCTCGAATTCCGCAGCGTGGACCCACCCAAGGACACCGTCATCACCCACTCGCGCGCCGACGGCGGCTACGTCGTGCGGCTCCGCCCCGGCGCGTGGCTTTATCAGGCGACCGGCCACAGTTTCCGTTCGCCGAACTGGCAGCGCGTGGACCTCGATCCCAAGTACCCCGTGCAGTCCATGCCGCTCCACGTCGCCGGGACGTCCGCCGTCCGCGGCTTCGTCAAGGACGCGAAGTCCGGCGAACCGATCGCGAACGCGCGCGTGTTGTTGACGTCCCTCGGTGTGCCCGCGGCGACGACGATGACCGGGCCGACCGGCGCCTACGAGTTCACCGCGACCGAGGGCGAGACGGTCGTGCAGCTCGGTCTCGCGCCGGGCTACCTGCTGCCGCCCGAGCCCGCGCTGCGTCTCGCAGTCACCGCCGGAATACCGTCCGACCTGCCAACCTTCTGGGTCGTCCCGCTCCCGAAGTATTCGCTCGAGGTCGTGGACGCGAACGAGGAACCCGTGCCCGGCGCGATCGTGCGCGTGCTCGAACCCGAACAGTTCGGCTGGTACGAAACCGACGCGAACGGCCTCGTGTCGCTGTCGTTCGCGACGCTCCCGTCCGACGGCACCGTAATCGGCACGGTCGAGCATCCGTCGCGCCGCGAGGGTGCGCTGTTTGCCATTACGCGCGAACGGTCCGCCGACGCCATCGTCCAGTTGCAACCGCTGGCGTCCGTATCCGGCCGCGTCACGAACGAGAAGGACGCCGGC
>CAYUZD010000036.1:8623-15848 GCA_964449475.1 uncultured Nitrospirales bacterium | reverse complement strand
TGCATTGCCTTGTTCGCCGTCTCGAGTCCGGAAGCCGGCGCGTTGTCGCGGTAGACGCAGATCCACACCGTGCCCGTCTCGTCCTCGACGATGCCGACGGGGAACCCCTGCTCGCAGCGCGACACCATCGCGTCGGTGCTGCCTTCGCCGAGACCCTGCGTCGCGAAGGTCGAAATTTCGACGGCCGTCCCAATCACCACGCCGCGCTCCGGCTTCACCGTCGCATCCGCAGCGACGTACGCCACTGTTCCGAGAATTGCTGTCACCGCGACTACGACCGCCACTCGACGTTTCATGGCTGGAACCCTCCTGGCACGTTGCCCATAGTGATCGCCGCCGGGAGAGCGCACACCGCATGCCAAAGTTGTGAGTAGGTGCTCACTTTTAGTAAGTCGTTGATATAGAATGGCTTAAGATGGAAACATATGGTTCGATGTCCTAAACAATCGACCCAGTATCCACGCGGGCTGACAGGTGTGCTCAGGACACTTTTGGACGCGTTCCATCGTGCATCTGCACGTCGATCCGGCTTTCGTTTCCTGCTGTCCTACGGGTACACTTCGTGGAGTTGTTCGGGGGCGGGTAGTCCGGAGTTTTTCCACAATGTATTGCTGGTTACGCGCGGGGGGCGGTCTGTCTTTTCTGCTCTGCGTTCTGGCCGCGGGATGTGGCCGCTCGGTTGCGACGCAGCCGGTGACGATCGACGATCCGAACGGCCCGATCGTCAAGACCACGGGGTCGGCGTCGCCCGGAATCGAAGTTTCCGGGGCCGAACGCGAATACGTGAGCTACTTCGCCAACGGCTTCGCAAAGAACGCGACTCCCGAAGATCGCCGCGCGGGACGCAACGAGGTCCGATTCTACAACCCGGCGAACGTCCGAAACCGCGTGAAGTTCGAGGTGTACTTCGAGAACCGCGCGCCGCAGACCTTTGCCGAATTCACAATGGATCCGAACAACAACGGCCAACTGTTCATGATCCCGTCGTCCGACGAAGCGTTCTTCGAGGGATCGGAGGCGTGGGCCGGCAAGATTACGAGTTCCGCGCCGATTCTCGTACAAAACGGGTTGTCCGCGGGGGTGGTCGCGCCCGGTGGCGACCTGTGGTTCGGCGATCCGCGGTTCAAGGGCGGGTACGCGTCGGTGCAGGCAACGCGCACTCTATCGACGCGTTGGTTCTTCCCGGACGGCCTCAAACTGGTGTGGGACTCGCCCGGACCCGGCAAGCTATTCCAGGAATACGAGTGGTATCACCTGTTCAATCCGAACAAGACGGATGCGAGCGTCGAACTTCGTTGCCACTACCAGGACGGCGAACTCGAGACCTTTTCGCTGACCGTCAAGGCGGAGCGCGTGCGCATCGTGAACAACGATGACTTGGTCCGCGCGAACACGCCGCACGCGGTCGAAGTGGTCAGCTCCGTCCCCATCGCCGTTTCGGCCCAGCGATTCATCTACGACTTCGCGGACACCGAGGACTGGGGCGCCTGGCTGCATACGAGCCTTACCGCGACGCCGCTCGAGGCGATCACCGCGCAACCGTAGCGCGCGTCAGCCGCAGGGTGGTTCCATGGCTGCGACCCGAGAATCGCTGGGGCGGCTCAAGCGTCTTCCGGGCGAGACAATCCGAGTTGTTTCATGCGCAGGTACAACGTATTGCGGGCCACCCCGAGTTTCTTCGCCGACTTCGCCACGTTCCAGTCGGTCATCGACAACACGCGGAGCACGTCTTCGCGGGAGAGCTCGGACTTTCCCGGTTCCCCCGTCGCGCGAGGCGCTGTGGCCTCGGGTCTGGATGAATCCTGCGCCGCCTGGCGAATCTCCAGGGGCAGATGGCGGGTCTGGATCTCGGGGTCGCGGCACACGACGAACGCCCGTTCAATGCAATTCTCCAGTTCGCGCACGTTGCCGGGCCAATCGTGGCGAGTGAGGATGTCCATCGCGTCCGGCGCGATCCCGGCGATCTCCTTGTTCATGGCCGTGTTGAACCGCCGGCGGAAATGCTCGATCAGGAGCGGCAAGTCCTCGATGCGCTCGCGTAGCGGCGGCACATCAATGCGCACGACGTTCAGGCGGTAATAGAGGTCCTGGCGGAATTCGCCGGACGCGATCTTGCCCTTCAGGTCCTGGTTGGTCGTCGCGATCACGCGCACGTCCGTCTTGATCGGCGCCGTGTCGCCAACACGTTCGAACTCGCGTTCCTGTAGCACGCGCAGGAGCCGCAACTGCACTTTGGGCGACACGTCGCCGATTTCGTCCAGCAGGATCGTGCCGTGGTCGGCCGCCTCGAACCGGCCCACGCGGTCCTTCAGCGCTCCGGTAAACGCGCCCTTCACGTGTCCGAACAACTCGCTCTCGAGCACGTCCTCGGAGAGCGCGGCGCAGTTCACGCGCACATAGGGACCCGGCGCGCGCACGCTGAGCCGCTGGATCACGGACGCAATCTCTTCCTTACCGGTCCCGCTCTCACCGCAAATGAGCACCGTCGAGTCGGTGTCCTTGACGTCCTCGATGAGCGCGAAAACCTGCTGCATCGATTCCGATCGGCCGACGATGCCGTGGAAGCCCTGGGTACCGCCCAATTCCTCCTCGAGCCGGTGGAGCCGCGTGATGTCGCGCAGGACGAGTACGGCGCCGCCCTCGCCGACGAGCGGGGCGACGTTGAACTCGATCACGCGCGGAATCTTGCCTTCTCTCGTGGCCTCGATCCGTGCCGCGGGCGTGGTCTCGCCGGATTGGAGGGTGTGCTCGAGGGCCGCGCGCACCGGGGCGAACACGGCGTCGAGCGCGTGGAGCACGTGCGTCCCGCCGGGGTCATTCAGTCCAAGTATCGCGCGGGCTGCGCTGTTGGCATGACAAATCGTCAGCGACGCGTCCACCGTGACGATGCCCTCGCCGACGCTGTCGAAGATGGTGTTCAGTTCGTCGCGGGCGCGTTCGACCTCCGCGGCGTACCGGTCTCGATCGCAGGCGAGCTGCGTGCGGTCCAGGGCGAGCCGGATCACGCGGAGCAGATCCGACTCGCGCACGGGCTTGGGCAGATAGTCGAACGCACCGAGCCGCACCGCCTCGGCCGCGGTGTCCACGCTGGGGTCGCCGGTGATCATGATGACCGGGCAGCCGGCTTCGCGCTCGTGAATCGTTCGCAACAGGTCTACGCCTGTCTTGCCGCCCAGGATAATGTCGCTGATCACGACGTCGAAACCGTCCTCGTCCAGCGCGGCCACGGCGGCCGCATATCCGGCGACCGCGACCGTTTCGTATCCGGCGTCGTGCAGAAACTGCTCGAAGGTCAGGCGCAGGACGTCTTCGTCCTCGACGATGAGTACTTTGGCCATGTCAGCCGTTCTTCGCGCCGGTTTCGGGTTTCAGCCCCGCGACGCTTCGTTCGGTGACCGTTGCCGAATCGGGCCGGAGAGGCAGGTCAACGTGAAACCGCGTGAACTTGCCGAGTTCGGTCTCGCATTCGATGCTGCCGCTGTGCGCGCGGACGATGCCGTCGGAGATGGAGAGGCCGAGGCCGGTCCCGCGGTCGCGGCCCTTCGTCGTGAAAAACGGATCAAACATCCGCTGCCGGTGCACCTCGGGGATGCCCGTGCCGTGGTCCTCGACAGTCACGCGAATACACGGGCGGCCGCCGGGCGTGTGGGCGCGCGCGCGGATCGACAGGATCTTGTCGGGATTCGCGCCGGGGTACTTTTCGTCGAGCGCGTGCATCCCGTTGATCACCAGGTTCATGAACACCTGCTGCAATTGTTCGCTGCGGCAATACAGCCGCGGCAGGTCCTCGGGAACGCTCACCTCGAATTTGATGTGCGATTTCTCGAGTTTCTTGCTGCACAACGAGGTCACGGTCGCGATCACGTCCGAGAGTTTTGCCAGGCTGTGCTGCTGTTTTTCCTGGCGCGAGAACGTCAGCAGATTATGGACGATCACGGCGATTCGGTCGGCTTCGGAGCGGATGAGTCCGGCGAATTTTGCGACCGTCGTGCCCGGTTTCGCCTCCTTCAGGATGATGTCGGCGCAGTTGATGATGCCGTTGACGGGATTGTTGATCTCGTGACCGACGCCCGCCGCGAGTTCCCCGATCGACGCCAATTTCGACGCCTGAATGACTTTGGCCTCGGCCTCGCTTCGCTCTATGGCCTCGGACAGCAGCGCCGCGACCCCGTCCAGCAGCGATTGCTCGCTACGCAGCGCGTCGTTGCGCAGCGGCGACTCCTCGACGATGCACGCGCGCACCTCGCCGCGCGGCCGATCTGCCGCGACTATGCCCGACGCGATGAACCATGGCGTCTCGTGATAGTCGTCCGAATCGAATTCCACCTGGTCGATCGCGACACGTACTCCCGTGATTGCGGGATGGCTGAGCGCGGCGCGAAGGACTTGTGCGACGCGATGGAACGTCTCGGTCGTGAGTTCGGTCGAGCGAACGGCCTCGCCGATCCGATACAGGCAATTGATTTCGCGGTTGCGCTTGTTCAGCTCCTTCAACAGGTCGTTCTGCAGTTCCTCGTGTTTCTTGCGCTCGGTGATGTCGTAGATGAAGCCCGTGAACAATCTGCGCTCGCCGATCCGCACCTCGCTGACGGCGAGATGCATGGGGAAGACGGTGCCGTCCTTGCGCCGGCCGACGACGTCGCGTCCAATGCCGATGATCTTGCGTTCGCCGGATCGCAGGTAGCGCGCGATGTATTCATCGTGATCGTCGCGGTAGGGGGACGGCATCAGCATGGACACGTTGCGCCCGATGATTTCGTCGGCGCGGTAGCCGAAGAGGCTCTCCATCGCGGGATTTACGTACTCGACGATCCCACGTTCATCGATCGTCGCAATGCCTTCGACGGCAGCGTCCACCGCGCCGAGCATCCACTGCTCGCGCTCGCTGAGGGCGCTACGCGGACCGGCCGGTGCGCCGTATGGGCTGAAGCCGGGTTGCTCGACCATGGGGATTCCGCCGCAGTACGTTGCAGGCGAGGATAGTACCAAGATGCTGCGCCGTGCGGCAGGTGTAGCCCACCGGGACAGAAAACCAAAGATTTTGGAGCCCCGGGGAGGGTTACGAATCGGGAGGGGAAGGGTCTTGGGTCTTTCCCCGGGGCTCCAACGGGATCAATGTCCCGCGAACCCCGAAAGTTGCGTCACGCCGATACGATCGTCGCAACTGCCTGTCGCTGAGTTAGATACGCGACGCGGGAACCGCGCTCAGTCGCAGATGAGAAACTCGTATGGGTCCGATTCGAAGCGGTAACCGTAGTGGAAGAATTCGAGTTTCATCCGCAGCAACCTCCCGTCCGCCGCGCGAAACTGTTGCGCGGTCAACGGCCCGCAAAGTCGTGTCGGGATGCCGTCGCGAAATTTAATGGCAAAGACGCTGCCGGATCGTTTGCTCTGCCAAAAGTCGTAGGTCGTAGACATAGTCAACAATTTTCCAGACGGTCGGGATGCGCCGCGATCGATATCCGCGTGATCTTCGAAGCGATCTTTGTTACAATATCGCGTTCAGTTCGTATTCTGCATATTCTGCGATCTTGGGCTGGGACGTGGGAGTAGGCATCATGGCGAAGACGACCTTTCGTTACACCCTCACCGTGGCAGAACAAAAACTCTGGAAGCGCGAAGATATGCGTGGCTGGGCGCGCGCATTCCAGGGCTGCGTCGAGGACGATGCTCGAAACAATGGACTCAAAAAATACGTCATCTACGACATCAGTGGCGACGTACTCGTGAGCGAACGGGTCGCGCCGTTGCCGCAGGCCCGCCCCGCGGAGCGCTGGCGTAATCCTTCGGTCTGACGTACCGCACTGCGTAGCCGGGTCCACGTGAGTCTTGCCTCCCGGCCGTCGTGTCTGCAATCCTGGTGCCGTGCCGCTGGCATCGCGAATTCTGCGTGTTTTTGGGCCTTTTCGGGCGAAACCACCGGCGCCACTGATTCCAGA
Source organism: uncultured Nitrospirales bacterium (assembly GCA_964449475.1). Classification (GTDB taxonomy): domain Bacteria; phylum Hydrogenedentota; class Hydrogenedentia; order Hydrogenedentales; genus VFKU01. The sequence continues at coordinate 9,909 of CAYUZD010000036.1, read as the reverse complement.
AGTGACGCGTTTCGGCGTGCGGCGCGGAACGCGTACGAATTTGTTCTGTCGAATTCAAAACGGCGCGCCCGCTCCGGGATGCCGGAGCGGGCGCGTTTTAGTTCAGGTATCAGGCGTTATGGATTCTGCGTCGCGCCCGGATTGGTCTGCGGATTGAACACCCGCGGGACACGCGTGACGCCTGCGGAAACCGGCGCGCGCGTGCCGACGGAAACGTTGCTGTCCTCGAGCGCGTCGAGCGTCTCGCGGTTGAGGCTGTACGCGAACACGGCGTCGATCGCCTGCGTGTACAGACCGAACAGCGGCGAGATGGTGCCTGTGAACCGCTGCACGAACTCGGAGAGCCGGACGAGCGCTTTCTGCGGGATGTAGACGATGTCGCCCGGCTGCAGCACGATGTCTTCCGCCTTGTTCTTCAGGATGCGGCGCACATCCACCTTGTGGATGTCGGTGGTCTGATCGTCCACCTGGCGGAGGAGCACGACGTTGCTAATGCGTGCTGTGCTGGCATTGAACCCGCCGGACAAGGCAAGCATTTGCAGCAGCGACATGCCTTCGGTGAGTTCGACGATGACAGGTGTCTGGCTCTCGCCGAGCAGGTAGACGAGGTTCACGCCTTCCGGCACGTACACGATGTCGCCGTAGTAGATCGGCGCGTCGCCCTGGTACTCGCCCGGCTTGCCGAACCCGCGCAAGTCATACGAGATGACCTCGCGCTCGCCGTCGATGCGGCGGATGACGAAGGCCTTCGTGATCTGGCCGGTGATGGCGACGAACCCGTTGCCGCCGCCCGTGTTCCGCAGGCGAAGACCGCCAGCGAGGCTGATGGCGTCCCACAACGACGTGTCGCGCGTATAGGCGTAGCGGCCCGGCAACTGCACGTCACCGGTGACCGTGTAGGCCTTGCTGTCCGGATTCGTGATGGTCAAGGAGAGTTCCGGATTCCGATAAATCTGTGTGTAGACCTGCTTGACGGCTTCCTCGGCCTGCGGGCGGGTCAGCCCCGCGACCTTGACGTCCGGCACACGCGGGAGCGAGATGAAACCGTCATAACGAACGGTGACCTCGCGGCCTTCCTGCTCGGGTTCATTGAACAGGTTGAACTCGAGCACGTCGCCGGCGCCGAGTTTGTAGTCGCCGAAGCCATCCTGCGCCGGGTGCGACGCCGCGGCGTCGTCGGCCGCGCCGGTCAGGAGCGCGATGCGTTCCGCTGTCTTGCGTTCCAGTTCCAACTTCGAGAACCCGTGCAGGAGCTCCGTCGAGATCGACATCGATTCCTCGATGCG
>CAYUZD010000036.1:4162-8523 GCA_964449475.1 uncultured Nitrospirales bacterium | reverse complement strand
ACTTCGAGAACCCGTGCAGGAGCTCCGTCGAGATCGACATCGATTCCTCGATGCGCTTGTCCGGGTTTGGATGCGACTCGGGGATGTCCGTTAACGGGGTCCGCGTCTGCACCGCCGGCGTCTCCGCCGCGGCCACCGCCAGAGTTTCGGTCTGTGCTTCCGCCCCGAAGCACAGCGCCACAGCCCCCAGTAGTCCGAACAACTTCTGCATGCCCAATACCTCTCGATTCTTTCGGTGTAAATACTGCGAATACGCCACTGTGGCGTATCACACGTATCTCATTCCGCGACGCGGCCGATCCCGCAACCTGGCCGAATCCGCGACTCCGCGGAAAATTGTCAACAGTATCCTTCATAGGCGTCCATAAATCAAGTAAAAAATTGCATACGTTTGCGCGAATGCGGCGGGTAGCGCGATTTCATCCGTCACTTTGAGCGAAACGTAGACCACACGAGGGAACTCAGACCGCAATTTGGGTTTGCATTCTGCAATCCCATCATGTAATATCCCCCCTGTATCTATATAATGCTGGATCTCGTCTAACGTAGCAATACGTGAAGCGATTCAGAATGGAGCAGTAACCCCAACGAAGGAAGGAGCAGTAGGAAGAGGCCATGCTAGAGAAAATCAATATTCACAGCAGTATCAGCGTTTATGAGCAAATTGAGAATCAGGTGAAATTCGCGATTGCGTCGGGCCTGCTCAAGGACGGTCAACAGTTGCCGTCGATCAAGGAGCTCGGCGATAGGCTTGGGATCAACTTCAACACGGTCGCGAAGGCATATCGCGACCTTGAAGTGATGGGGCTGATCTACACGCGGCGGGGCATGGGGTGCTTCGTGAACAAGGGCGTTCGCGACAAGTGCCGCGAAGACTGTCACGCGCGCGTCATCCGTCGCGTACACGAGGTGGTCCAGGAGGCGAAGGCGGCTGGCGTACCGCGCAAGTTCCTCAACGACATCATCAGCAAGAGTTTCTCCGCCGAGGCCGAGCTGTACGGCGAGGTCCCGAAAGACGTGATGCAACTGGTGAAGCAAAAGTACTAGGATTCTTCGCGCGCCACCGGGCGCGACGGAGGGTCGAAATCCATGATTCTGCGAATTTTGACGGCGGCCGTGTTTACGGCCGCCGGTCTCATTTGTGTGCCCGTGTTTGCGGCGGAGGCACTTGCGGACGCGATCAATGCCGGGGCGACGTCTGTAGAGTCGAAGGTGATCGCCTGGCGTCGCGACATCCACGAGCACCCGGAACTGAGCAACCGGGAAGTCGAAACTGCGAAGAAAGTGGCGAAACACCTGAAATCCCTGGGGTTGGACGTCACGACCGAGGTCGCCAAGACGGGGGTGGTTGGCATTCTGCGCGGCGGAAAGCCTGGGCCGGTTATCGCCCTGCGCGCGGACATGGACGCGCTACCGGTGACGGAACAGACGGACGAACCGTTTGCGTCGAAAGTCCGATCAACGTACGAAGGCCAGGAGGTCGGCGTGATGCACGCCTGCGGTCACGATACGCACGTCGCGATCCTGATGGGCGCGGCGGAAGTCCTCGCCGGAATGAAAGACGAGATTCCTGGGATGATCAAGTTCATTTTTCAGCCCGCGGAGGAGGGCGCGCCTAAGGGCGAGCGCGGCGGCGCGGGTGTCATGATCGAAGAGGGCGTGCTGCAGAATCCGGACGTCGAGGCGATCTTTGGCCTGCACATTACGCAGGGTTGGGCGGCCGGGCAAACGGCGTTCCGCCCGATGGGCATGATGGCGAGCGCGGAACGGTTCGACGTGAAGGTCCAGGGCCGGCAGACGCACGGCGCGCAACCGTGGATGGGCGTTGATCCGGTCGTTGTCGGCGCGCAGATTGTGCTCGGACTGCAGACGATCGTCAGCCGGCAAGTGGATCTTACGTCCGCACCGGCGATCGTCACGGTTGGGTCGTTTCACGCCGGCGTGCGCAACAATATCATCCCGGATGAAGTCACAATGACGGGCACTGTCCGGACATTCGATCCAGAGATGCGCAAGGAAATCCACGAGCGCATGGAGCGGACGATCACGCGAATCGCTGAAAGCGCCGGCGCGACGGCGACGCTCGAAATTAGCGAGGGTGTCCCCGTCACGTTCAACGACCCCGCGTTGACCGAACAGATGCGCGGCACCCTCGAGGATGTGTTCGGCAGCGACAACGTCCAACTCGCGCCGATGGTGACGGGCGCGGAGGATTTCTCGTTTTATCAGGAAAAAGTGCCGGGATTCTTCTTTTTTCTGGGCGGCCGGCCGGCGAGCGTCCCCCGTAATGAAGCCATTCCGAATCACTCACCGCGGTTTACCGTGGACGAATCGGCCTTGGTCCTTGGCGTGAAGGCAATGTCGCGCGTGGCGGTCGACTACCTGCAGGCGAAGGCGCCGAACTAGGCGCCGGCATTCCGCGAGCGCAGCATCCGCATCGCGAGCACGGTGATGTCGTCGTGCTGCTTGGCGCCCGTTGAGAACGCGCCGATCGCATCGAACACGTTGGACACAACGTCCCCGAGCGGTGCGGTGGCGCGGCTCGCGAGAAGCGACAGTAGTTGCGCCTCGCCGAACAGTTTGCGGTTCGCGTCCATCGCCTCGGTGACGCCGTCGGTATACATGACAATCGCGTCACCCGGCTGGAAAATGCGCGTCGCGCTTTCAAACTGAAGGTCGCGCCGCACGCCGAGCACCATCCCGCCGATGGACGGCAGTTCCGTCACGGTGCCGTCCGCCTGAAGGACGCACGGCGGATTGTGGCCCGCGTTGCAGTACTCGAGCTGACCCGTGGCCAGATCCATCTCGCCGTAGAACGCCGTGACGAACATGTTGCTCTGGCGGTCCTCGCACAAGATGTCGTTCACGCGCCGGCAGCTCTCGGCGGGGCTGCGCCCGTTGAACGCCGCAGACCGGAGCAGCGTTCGCGTCATCGTCATGTAGAGCGCGGCGGGCATACCCTTGCCGGAGACGTCACCGATGATGAGCGCGATTCGGCCGGTGGGCAGCGCGATGTAGTCGTAGAAGTCCCCTCCAACTTCCTCCGCCGGTTCCATGCGGCCGACGAGCTCCAGTTCGCCCCGCTCGACCGGCGGCAGCGTGACTTGGGGCAGCATCGAACGCTGGATGCGGCTGGCGAACTCGAGTTCGTGCCGGAGCGACATCAGCGCGTCGCGTGCGGCGCGATCGCTCTGCATCCGCTCGATCTCGCGGCGGGTCTTTTCGATCGTGATATCGAGATCGCGGAAATCGATGGGTTTCGTGAGGAAGTCGAACGCACCGCGGTTCATCGCCGCGCGGATGTTCTCGAGGTCGCCGTAGGCCGAGACCACCACGGATTTGAGCGTCGAATCGCGCTCGGCTAGGTGGCTCAACAGCGTGAGGCCGTCCATCCGCGGCATGTTGAGGTCGGTCAACACGAGCGAGATGCCCGACTCGGACTCGAGCACCTGGAGCGCCTCCTCGCCGTTTGTCGCGAAGAAGAACTCGAACTTGCTCTCGCGGACTTCGCGCCGGAACCGCTGGCGGATCAGCGCCTCGAGGTCCGGTTCGTCATCGACTACCAGCACCCGAAGTGCGCTGCCGTTGTGCATGGTCACCGCGTTCACGCCTGAAATACCTTCTGTCTCAGTTCGGCGAAGTCGATTGGTTTCGCCACGCACCCGTCGGCACCGAGGCTAGTCACCTGTTCTTCGCTCTCGTCGCCGGGCGTTGCCAGCATCAGCACCCGAAGCCCGGGATGTTGCCGCTTCACGCGCCGCAACAGCTCCAAGCCGTTCATCCCGGGCATGTGAATGTCCGAGAGGATAAGCACGCAGTCCGGCGTGCGCTCGTCCATCGCCGCCAGCGCGGCGTCGGCCGACCGCGCGAACCGCATCGTGAGCGCGCCGCTCTTCCGTTCATGCCGGAATTGTTGCGTGAACAGCGCCTCGGTGTCGGGTTCGTCGTCGACGATGAGGAGGTCGAGCGGCTCAGGCATGTCGATGGGCCGGCGCATCCGGCAACACGATGACGAACTCGGTAAACTCGCCGTCCTGCGTATCGACGGCGATGGTCCCACCGTGTTCGCGCGTGATGATATCAAACGCGATGGACAGCCCCAATCCCGTGCCCTGCCCCGTTGGCTTGGTGGTGAAGAAGGGATTGAATACCCGATCGGCGACCTCGGGCGGCATGCCGGTGCCGTTGTCGCGGATGCGAATCTCGACATCGCCGCCGAGCCGCCTGGTTGTGGCACGCACGATTGGCTGGTAGCCCGGCCCGAGCTTGCGGCGCTTCTCGTTCACCGCGTAACACGCATTGTTGACGATGTTCAACAAGACACGCGCGAGATCCTGCGGGATCACGCGCACATCGCCCAC